>JABJFP010000073.1 GCA_018662715.1 Methanobacteriota archaeon
ACGAAATTAAATCGTGTCATGGCGTCGGGAGATATTCTACCGTTAAGTCGGTCTCCGATGACTACATCAGCATGGTCAAGGCCTTTGAGCAGATTCAACATTTCCGAAGGCCGGTAGGTGCCATCAGCGTCCAACATGACCACGACGTCAGCCCCCATGGCCAGTGTTTCTCGAAAACCATGACGGATTGCCATGCCTTTCCCAGTCTCATCCTGCTCCATAAAAAGAACATCGAATTGTTCTGCCACAATGCTTGTACCATCGGTGCTGTGGCCGTCCATAACCAACACTGCAGTTTCGAATCCTTGTTGGTATAATTCCTGTATGGGGAGTCGCTCAAGTACCCATTCTAGGCCCAACACTTCATTGAGCACCGGCAGGAGCACAACAAGGCGTTTCATGGAAGATGCTGGTTGGTTCACACTCATTGAACTTCCTCTTTATCAATATGCCATTCAAGCCAGTGGAAGCGGACTCCTGTAGAGTCGATCATGACATTATCTCGGCCTGAAAGCCCAAGGGGATTAATCCAGAACGAAGGGTCATCATTTCCCCATTCAATGTTGAGTTTTTGGATGGACTGATTCTCCTCAAGGTCCATGCAATAGCGGTTATATCCGGCTTCTTCGTATAAACGCAAAACATATCTCAGTCCAGAATCGGTTCTAATGATCATTTTTTCTGGTCTCCCAATGGATTCGTAAACGATACAAAGTTCAGCATAATTCCCGGTTGGTGGAGAGATTGAAATCGAACTTGACGTCCCTTCCACAAGGAAAGGCCGGCTGTCACCTAGCTCCAACGGGTCTCTGAAACGGTGTTCTCGCCACGGGTCAAGACGGGAGATGCAGTTCTGGCAGTCGTCCAATCCAATGGCTCTAAGTTCAGTAATCTCACTATCGCCTTCAGGGTTGAATGACCAAACAACAGCGCCTTTGTGTTGTATTAATGGTGACCAAAGCGTGGATACCGCCAAGGTCCATTGCATCGTTCCTAAAGGAGATGTGATTGCATATCTCATGTTATGTTTGAGGAAATATGAAGCATTATCCGTGAAGATGGCTCGAGTTGCATTGCTTTGCTCACTGCTTACGAGATGAACCAGTCCCAGGGTTGGAATGCTGGTGGGGTCGAGTTGGGTAGGGGCATTCCAAATGTATCCCCAATGCATATTTTCCGTATATATTGCTCCTTTTTCAAGGTCTTTTAACTCGTCCCGAATCATGAGGTCGCCCGGTGTAACTGAAATTAATTCATCGTGTTCCGACAGTTCAAATGCGACGCTTTGTGCAAAAATTGTCCCGAGCAGGAGTATGCCCATCAAGGATGCCGAAAGTGGCGCCGGCATGGATTTGAACACCGGTCTTGGTCGTTCAGGTAATTCAACCAGTTGAGTTGTTGGTGACCACCACAACACGACTACGACCGCTAAGGGGACGTGAAACGCATGAAGGGCCATTGAATACAGGGTGTACGATAACAACGATAGAATCGGGATATGCTGTAACCCTTCTACCAAGTGAATCATGCTTAACAGCCAGAGGCTAGCAAACCATGTGATGGCGATTCTCCCTTCAAGCGTGTTTCGTAGTGACCATCCTGCAAATGATGCCACAATTAACAAGAAACCATTGTACACCAGCATTGGCTTACCGCCTTGCCACCCGTATTCGGAAAATACGGCTTCATCAAATAATCGAGGCGCGATTACAAGAAGG
This sequence comes from Methanobacteriota archaeon, assembly GCA_018662715.1. Lineage (GTDB taxonomy): Archaea > Thermoplasmatota > Poseidoniia > Poseidoniales > Poseidoniaceae > Poseidonia. The sequence continues at coordinate 1,719 of JABJFP010000073.1, forward strand.
GCAATTGCGAATCCTATCGTGATGAAACCCGATGCTAGGATAGCAAACTTCCTCATCAGTTCTTGGTGGTCCTCATCATCAAGTTGTATTCCATGCAATACATGACAGAACATGAGGGCGGCCAAATAAATCGCTCCAGTTGGGTGAATCAATCCAACACAAATGAGGGCTATCATCAACCCCAACGTGTGATGACGCTGTCGTTGCTGCGTTGGACGAAGCAAAACAAGGACGCCTACGATCAATCCGAGTTGGCTCGCAACGCTTGGATATCCTGAGTCAAATGTTTTTGCGAAGAGCCCAAGGCCAAGGCCGACTCCAAACATTCCATACGCACCAGCACCATGGCGGTCGAATGCTCCCATCAAACCGATGAGGAGGACAAATAGACTGTAATGTCCGAGATGGAATACTGCTGTGGCTGCGTCGGTTGATGTTGTCACAGAAATCCAAGCTGCAAGAGAAGGAAATGCAGGTGGATAAGTCCAGAATCCTTCGTTGGTTCCAGCGAGGCTGAGATTCCCCTCCAAAGCAACCTGTTGGGTGAGCATGGCGAATCCGATCCAGTCCACGCCGAAAGGCAGACGTTGAATCAACGGCGGAAGCAGAGCTGTACTCGCTATGGCGAGTGAAATGATGTAGAGAGGCAGTTTCCGTCCCCTTCGGAATTCCAGCTGAATCTCCGCCTCTTTGCTGAGCAATGGGTCGTTAACCTGGCTGATTTCTCCATGCATCGCTGCTTCCAACATCTGCCATCGTGTTCGTTTTGCAAGAACTTCATTGCGGTTTGTCAATATGCTCCAAGCCACTACATTTACCACGATTAGAGCCAAGAACATGGTGAGGGGTGACCATACTTTGGCCAACAAGAGCAAGCCCGAGATGCCGAATACGAGAAGGAGGCCTAAGGCTGGAGAAAGGAGAGCCTTTCGAAAGCGGTCACTACTTCCGTCCAGGACCGTAGAAAGCGCCCATCCCGGAAGAAGAGATGGTGCGAGAACCACAACAATGCTTCCAAGCATGCCCCCCCCACTGTGAACTCATGCTTTGATGGTTCGCCGAAGGCTCAAGTAGAATCGCCGTTTCTCTAACAACATGGTCGCAGCCGAGGATGCGTTTCACCCAACTGTTTTGTTCGATGAAGCCTACTGGGTTCACGACTTCACCCGCGTGAACAAAAATGGATGGAACCAACCCTATGTTTACTCGGTGGGCCGTTACAATGAGCACCGCCCGCAGATGTACACGACAGAATTATTTGAGGGTGTTAGAGACATACATGTTGGGCTTGACCTCGGTGGCCCAGCGGGCACGCCTGTCCACGCCTTCGCTGACGGTGTGATCTATGACCTCGGCGTAAATGATGAGGACGGCTCATATGGCCCGACCTTGATCACCGAACATCACCTTTCCCTTCCAATGTACCCCGGCGGTCCAATAACCGGGGCTCCTGTGACCTTTTGGGTTCTTTATGGTCACTTGAGTTTGGAAAGTATTGAACACCTCGAAAAAGGACAAACCTTTGTCCGCGGCGAACAACTTGCTACTCTTGGCGTTGAAGAAGAAAACGGTGGCTGGCCACCTCATGTCCATGTCCAGATGAGCCTTGAGGCGCCAAAAGATTGTGACTTGCCGGGTGTTGTTGAACCAAGCCAACATAAAACAGCCCTGGAATTGTACCCAGACCCACGCCTCATTTGTGGTCCACTTTACTGAATGGATTGCAGGTGATTTTTGAGAGATACAATCGGGGCAATCGCCTCAGGGTCCTTTCCATGAAGCAATGCCAGCGTAACCGATAACCAGTCCATGATGATGCAGTGGTAAAGTAAAGCCTCCAACAACGATTCACCCTCGCCGACCAAGTTCCAAGCAAGTTCTGTTGGTGAGTGTGCGACCATCCAGTTCAATCGTTGCTGGACTCGGGGGTGCATCCTCTCCCATGTGAGGAACAAAAGCACATGTTCAGCATTTGTGGAATCACCGTGTTCTCCCACGCCGCCCCATGCAACGCTTTCGTTGTGGTTCATCTCGGGGAGAATTCCTACTCGCATGAATCTCGCAGCATTTTCGTTGATCTGATTTTTGAAGCGGTTGAGAGCAGGTGTCAATTCAGTCGGCCCAACCACTGAGAGAGGATGGTCCATCATGGTCGATGCGAGCAAAGCAATGTCTCCTTCTGGGTCTCCCAATACATCAAACTGCTCGTTGATTTGAGTCAGCCGTTGAAGCATGGCTTGCCGTTGTTCATGGCTTTGCTTAGGAAGTATGTCAAGAGCTTCCATGCAGGCGAGTTGGCGGCTGAAAATGTGGCCAAATGCAGTTCTTGGGGGTTGGCCGCCGATACTCGGAATTAAGTAGCAGTTTGGAGAAGTTTCAGCGAGACCAGCAAGTATTCCCCCCGTGGCGATAACGATGACAGTTGCCTCTTTTTTCAAGGCGGATTCAGCCGCCTGGACGGTTTCTTCAGTGTTTCCACTGTGGCTGGTTGCTAAAACGAGCCATGTGGCATCAAACCACGACGGTAGTGTGTAGTCGCGTTGAACAATAATCGGTCGA
>JABJFP010000074.1 GCA_018662715.1 Methanobacteriota archaeon
GCCACCTGAGAGGAGCAATAATGAACGTTCATCATCGTCCGCAAGTGACAATTTTTCAGCATCCTCAAGGTGAATTAAACCAAGAACAACAGCCTCAAGGTCTGTCAGTTGCTCAAATCCAGGAAGCGATGTATAAACCCCATCATTCTGCAGAAATATCGCTGTATCATTCCCATATGCATACGGAATTACTCCCTTGACAGAAACAGTTAGATTTGTGTCATCGAGCTGGAGTCCCTGAAGACGATTGGATACCGCAACATGTCCAAGTTCCACATCAACTGTGGAATTTTCTCCTCCAAATGCAAGGAACATCTGAGGAAACCGACCAAAACCAGGTGCATCAGACATAACAGGTAACCGTACAGATTCAATATCTCCAGAGGAAGTATTCCATCGCAACAATCCATGTTCCTGCGTGCACCAGGCCGATTGGTTATCCATCAATGACCATGCGACTGCGTTGCATTGCGGATGAAGGTCGAAAACTTCACCGGAATCCTCTTCTTCCCACGATGAAGCGTCTGAGGCTACAAACGACAAGTTCTCCAATCCATTGCTGATATAATACGAGGTTGATAACAGGCCTTCTATGCGCAAGTGGACGTTCTCGTCAACGCCAAGGTCGTAAGACAAGACAGAGGATGGAGGGGTTATGCTGAGGTTATGTATTTCCGTTTGATTGTAATCGTTTGACAGAACGTGAATCCTTAGAGTATCTTCACCCGCTTCAACAGCCCACCATCTATCCGAGCCGTGTGCTACCGCCTCAACGGGGTACTCCGTACTGTAGGTAGCAACCGATGACTCATCGACTTCAAGTTCATCGGCAAGAACAATCCCGTCACCATGAGCCAAGGAAGCAGATGTGCCTTCATCTGAGAAGGCTATGTCGTTGAGAGTGTCACCGCTGTCGACCTGCCAAATCCAAGCCTCATTCGTAGAATAGAGCTGGAACCCTGCGCCGGATGGACTGGAGTGCCAGAGTGCAGTTGAACTGTCCTTGAGTAAGGTGACATCACTATCTGCAAGCGTAAGCAACGGTTCACCGGCGACAACAGCATCGATGAGGGGGGCCTGCAACACTTCCATCAAGACTCCATTGGGGTAAAGAGACGTTTGATTTTCTCTCAGCCCCCGAACATCATCTCCATTGACCCTTCCCAAGTTAGCCGTTGATGATATCGTCACGGCCCCTGTCGTTGTATCAAGCGAAATGTTGAGTCCTGAATCAGAGGAAGTAAATGCTGCGTCAAGATGTTCACGAATCTGTACGCTTACATCTTCCACATCTTCATCGCTTAATTCATCGTCAAGGGCAATTGAAAGCCGACTAATGGAGTTCCCGAGTTCAGCCAAAGATTGCGCCGTACCGAGGTCGGTGAATACCGCTGGTGATTGAGAACCAGCCATCGCCCCCTGCCCTTCATTTGCCACAATAGCAGTAATGGAAACTTCTTGGACACGGCGAACGCGTTGTTGGTCTTCATCGGTGATGTACCAGCCCATATCGGTCCGGTCTCCAACTTCAAGACCAAGTTCTTCACTTGCCGCTAAGTTGATTGCAATTTGAGGCACAGTTGCTCCGTTATTGGCTGAGGCCAGTTCCGAAAATCGTATGCCGTCATCTCCTCCAAGCGCTGCCCAAACACCTGTTGCATCAACAGTAGAATTCCGAGCAAACCACGAAACAGAGGGTTCTGAGACACCGTCAGAACCGCTCAAGCTCACTGAGGTAGCCCAACCGTATTGCCGACCCTTCAACAATGGGTTAAGCGAAGCGTCACGTTCCATGCTACTCCAAGCAATCTCTGCGGTCTGTTGGTCAAAAAGAACGGGAACACCTGTTTGAGGATTGAGGCCTGAGAGAAGCACATCGGTTTCACCCCAAGCCGCTTCAACCTCATAGCCTACCGTAGCGTCCAAAGAATCTCCAACCACCAAGGAGGAGGTAATAATTGACGAGGCAATAACAAGGCCTGCAACCATCAAAACTGATTGCCTACGCCGACGACGAATATTTTCCCATGCCAGGCGCCAGACAACGAGACGTTGAGGAATCAAGAGCGGTTGGAGCAAGGTGAGTGAAATGATTCCCGCCAGCAAACCGCCCATGAAGGCGTTGA
>JABJFP010000075.1 GCA_018662715.1 Methanobacteriota archaeon
CATTGACCCGCCAAGACCACCCTCTGAAGAGAGCTTGGGCTTTGCCCCTGCCGAGAGACTTGCCCCTTTACTAACGGAACGAAACGATGGACCTTTGACAGCTTCTTTTGATGATTGCTCTTGCAGACCTTCAGTGCCAACAAGGCGATTAAGAGCGAGACGAACCATCGTCGTTAGGTCTTCAGATGAAAGAAGTGGTTCCTCTTCCACCACCCCCATTTCTACCTGGATATCACGAACAAAATCATCATCAATGTTCCCTGCCTCTACCAATCTCCTCAGCATGGGAAGTGCCCATTGGCTGTCATTCATGGTCATTGAGACATCAAAACGTTGACCGCCAAGCCCGCCTCCTTGAGTGGGAGCTATTTCTGCCGGTGGGGCAACGAATTGTTTTGAGGCGTGGCGTTGCATTTGACTGATGAGTTGGTTCATGTCGATGGGTTTGCCGATTACTTCGGCTACACCAGCCATTGCAGCAGAAGAAAGAAAATCCGGCGTGATCGATCTAGAGAGGACAACGATACGAGTGCTGTTACGGAATTTAGGATTGCTGTTCATCTTTTGACAGACATCAAGAACGCTCCCCTGGCTCCATTCACTTTCAAGCAAGATAACATCGGGAAACGTTGCGATTGCTGTCGCTTCTGTTTGCCTCAATGTTGGTGTTCTGGTAACATCAAAACCTTCCCGCTGGAAGGTATTAGCGAGGAGGTCTCGGCGTCCTTGATTTTCATCGGCCACTATGATTCTTGCTATCGTTTCCCCCTCCTTGATTTGAGGAAGGGAGGCGCGCCTTTCAATATCACCCTCTAAATTTGAAATGTAGTCCGTGTTTTGCCAACTGGTCTCAAAACTCGTTGATGTAACTCTATTGAGCGAAATCTTCCTTAAACCATTGGTAAAGTCCCGCATTATGGCCAAGGTGGAATCCGTATCACAAGCCTCTAGAAAAGAGCGAATCCATCAGGTCATCTTCGAGGCGGATACCCCCTCAGGGAAATTTTTTGACATCGCTTTGCTCCTAGCCATTCTAGCATCAATCCTGACGGTTTCTTTAGAAAGCGTCGATTCTATTGATCAAGCGTATCACTCGGAGTTACGACTTTTTGAGTGGGCAATTACCGTCCTCTTTACCTTGGAATACCTCCTTCGCCTCTATTCAACAAAAAAGTCTCAGAAATATGCCACCTCCTTTTTTGGAATCATTGACTTAATTGCAATAATACCCACATATCTCAGTTTGATTATTCCTGGTGCCCAAAGCCTCCTCATCGTTCGGGCACTGCGTTTACTTAGAATGTTCAGAGTTCTGAAATTAAGCAGATACATTGGAGAAGGAGAGGTTTTGTTTGAAGCCCTTTTACAATCAAGAACAAGAATCATCATATTCCTCTTCACAGTAACGATTCTTGGATTCATTTCTGGAGCAATGATGTATCTTTTGGAAGGGCCTACGAACGGCTTCACCTCAATACCTCAAAGCGTGTACTGGTCGCTAACAACAATTACTGGAACAGGATATGGAGATACGGTCCCTTCAACACCCATGGGTAAATTATTGGCTGTTGTGATCATGGTACTAGGATACAGCCTCATTATCGTCCCAACAGGAATCGTTTCATCAGAATTGATGAAATTGGGTGAGGTTGACACCCGTGCTTGTAGTTCATGTTCAAGGGACGGGCATGACAGAAATGCAAAGCATTGCAAGTTCTGTGGAGCTGTGCTACGAGTCACTTGATGATTTCATCAGGTGCTGCTGACTTCCAAGCAATGATTCCACCGTCAAGGTTGTACAATCGTGTCGCATCGTATCCAGACTGGATCATGCTCATTGCAGCGATTTGAGAACGCATCCCACTGCGGCAGTAGACAAGTATGTCTCTGTCGTGAGGGATTTGTTCTAGAGCACTACCGACTTGGTCGTGGGGTACTTGCAAGTCGCATGATGCAGCATGTGCTTCGTTGTATTCACCATCCGAGCGAACATCAAGAATAAACGGAGACCATCCGGTTGAGCGTCGTTGCAGCGCATCGGAGATGGAAATGTGGTTGAACATGTTCTTGCTCAGGTGGGCTTCCTGTTTTTCAATGTCTCCTTGGATTGAACCGTCTTCCAGGGAACACCACTCCGAATCTGCAAACATAGCAGATGCAATGCTCAAATCAATGATTTCCTCACGTTCTTTATCTTGCTCAAACGATAATTGAGTGAACGACATCGCTGTTGCATCATAAATCAGCAACCGACCCGAGAGGGCTACATTGAGTCCAAGCAAGAGTTTGATGGCCTCTGTTGCTTGCAGCAATCCGATCACTCCTGGAAGAACACCAAACACACCTGCTTCTTCACAACTTGGAACTGCGTTGGGAGGTGGAGGCTCGGGGAAAAGATCCCGATAAGACGGCCCACCTTGATATCCGAATACAGAAACTTGCCCTTCAAATTGGAAGATGGAACCGTAGACCCAAGGTATTCCTTTCAACGCACATGCATCATCGATGAGGTATCGCGTTGGAATGTTATCGGTACCGTCGATGACAAGGTCCCATCCCATCTCAAGTAATTGCATGGCATTTCCTGGATTGAAACGTGTTTGGAATGCTGTGACTTTAACACCTGCATCCAATGCATGTAAGCGTTTTTTAGCAGATTCAACTTTTGGAGTCCCAACGCTTTGGGAGGTATGAAGAATTTGACGTTGAAGGTTTGAAAGGTCAACGACATCATCATCCACTAAGCCAAGATGACCAACGCCAGCTGCAGCGAGGTAAAGGGCTGCAGGGGAGCCCAAACCCCCTGCACCAATGATGA
>JABJFP010000076.1 GCA_018662715.1 Methanobacteriota archaeon
TCTATGGATTATGAAGTCCTGATGCTCTCTCGTATTCATGAAGAGTGGGAGCGTACGGGAGACAACACCCTCGCTGTTGCAAACGGCCTGCAGAAAACCGGTGGCCTCATCACAGGAGCAGCTGCCATCATGGTTGTCGTGTTCAGCGCCTTTGGGCTCTCTTCAGTCATTATCCTGAAACAAATTGGGCTAGGACTGGCCCTTGCAATTCTCATTGATGCAACGCTCGTCCGGGCACTCGTTGTACCATCTACCATGCGCCTTATGGGCAAATGGAATTGGTGGGCTCCAGCGTTCATGAGAGGGAAAAAATCCGCTGTAGGAAGGGATTCCTCTGAAGATGAAGGAACTGTTTGATTGGGCAAATCTTCAAAACAAGACGACCGGAGGATTCGCTATGGCAAAGGACCGTACACTGAAGAAAGTGAACAAGTTGCTCCACCGTGTTGAAAAACACATTGAGGAGACCCGTGATGCCCTTGAGGACTTGGAAATCGAGTTTGAAGTCCTAAAAGCCGCTGTAAAACGGCTGAAATCTGATGATCAACCCGCAGAGGAAATTCCAGAACCTGAGTTGGATATTGAAAATGCTTCCAACACATCCAGTATGCGGAAATTCTGATTCAGCGAATCGCCAATACGGTTTCCCGTTGCGACCACATCTCCAGCCAATGCTCCAGATTCTCTTTGAGGCCTGGTGATTGAATGCGACACCCACATGCATTGGCGTGCCCTCCTCCCGTTGGGTCGAGGGCAGTAGCCATACGAGAGAGGTCATACCGACCTTGGCCTTCTTTTAGAAACGAGTTGGCGTAGAAACTTGCAGAGAGAGCCGGACGCCCGGGAGTATCAATTGACCCGTCTGAAAAACCGTGGATGATGCAGCATGCATCCACGGCATCTCCTGCCCAGGCTGTGACGAGATAACCGTTGATTCGCAGGGGAGTTTCATCCAATCGGCATACTGCAAGTCGGTCATGTATTTCTGTATGCGCTGCAATGTGTTCTTCTGCTGTTTTTCGCTCTTGCTGAACTCGCTGCAAATGAGGTTGAACAGAAGGATGTTGAAGAAGGGTTTCAAGGGTCATGCCTCCACTCAGTAAAGTGACTACTTCTTGCATATACTCGGGCTGCCGTGGAGAACAGGTACGCGCAAATTGGACGACTGGCCCATCTTCAAGAAAGGCTTCCAGTGAAATTCCCCCGGAGTCCAGAGCGTCAACAATTGGCATCATTTCCGAAAGATGGTCCATGTTAACTACTTCACGTAGCAAATCGTAAGCAAGTCGCGCAGCTGATGGCGTGGCTTCCCAATGGCTCGTCCCTCCATCGATGCTGAAGGTTTCTGCTTCTGATGGAGTTGGACGATTGGTGAGGTGGTGGTCAACATACCATCCGCACTCGGGATGGAAGGGCAAGTCAACAAGTACAGTCTCTCGGTCGATAAGATGGTCAATTTGGCCTGAACGGATGAGGGCTGCGTGAGAAAATACGACTTCAGCTTCTGGCCGGAAGGCCTTCAAAACCGCTGCGCCACACAGTCCATCAAGGTCAGAATCAGCAACGATACGACGGTAGTGAGGGACCTCATGGGCTTGCAATGGTTGAACCGTCATGCCAGCCCCTTTCATTTCCCGTTGATGAATTTTAGGCGTGGCTCTTCCGCTATGACCATGAACAGGAACCTCGTCTCGTGGTTCATGGAGACCTCATGCGGCGTAGTTTTGGTCAACTACGGAACCGTTCTCCTGCTTCAATATCCGCAAGGGCATTGGGATTTGCCGAAAGGCCATGTCGAGGATGACGATGATAACCGTCATTCAACTATGCTTCGCGAACTCCGAGAAGAAACAGGCATCTCAAACGTTGAACTCCTTCCTGGATTTGAGGAACGAACCGAATACTCCTTTCGGCATAGAGGAAAGAGAAAACAAAAGCAAGTCTACTGGTACATTGCTGAAACTGAAGAAATGACGGTCTCGCTTTCCCATGAACACCGAGGTTATCTCTGGCTGGATTGGGAACAGGCCCTCGAGACGATTACGCATGAGGAAACCCGAACCGTCGTACGGCAAGCCCAAATGTTTCACCGCTTGAACAGCAGGCAATGATCACAGATCAAGAAACGCGTCATCGTTTGAACGCATTTTATTCACTCGTTCTGCCACACCCTTTTCTGATGAGCGCTTGCCAAGAGGAAGCCAAAGAGTTTCTTCCTCACCCAGCATGACACTCACCCAACGCCCCATGACGAACAACCAATCCGATAATCGGTTGATGTAAACCAGTGCGGTGGGGCGAATCGCATCTTTACCTTCAGAATCCAGCAGATGAACCATTGAACGCTCAAGACGACGAGCGACGCAACGAGCGACGTGCATCGTAGCCACGGGCCCTTCACCCGTTGGAAGAATGAAACTCGTCAATGGCGTGACATCTTCAAGCCAAGCATCCATTTCCTCAACGAGCAAATTTGACTGTTCCTCTCCAATAAGCGCCATGTATTCTGGTACTTCATCGGGCGGGCAAGCCAATTCTGCACCCAAGTCAAACAATTCATGTTGAAGGCGGCCAATTGCTTCAACCACAACAAGTTCAACCCGTTGTACATTATTTCGCTCACCACCATCTTCATGCCCGGGCATTCTCTTGACTTCCATCAAGACGCAACCAAGGATGCTGTTGAGTTCATCACACGTGCCGACCGTCTCAAAGCGAGGATCTGATTTCATCCGTCGCGAGCCATCAACAAGTGATGTTTCGCCCTGATCGCCGCCTCCTGTATACACTCGTGTAATGCGAACCATGGGTCTGCCTCAAGTTATCGGAAGTCACGCTTCTATGAGGGGTTTACGGGAGGGGAATCCCTCTTCCATTCTGTAATACCATTCAATATCGGTCTCACCCATACCCCAAGAGAATAAGGCCATACGACGGTCGACTACACCGTACCATTCCAATCGGCCTGGGTCCATACAAACAATGCGAGCCCCGATTCCTTCCAACCGAGCAACGTTGGCCTGCCATTGGCCAACCAACCTGCCGAGTTGTTCTGCAACTTCCATCACGTGGAGGTCATGCATGGGCAGTTGGTCGAGCAAAACTTCCAATTCATCCGTAAGGTCGTGAGCTTCATCACTCATTGCTTGTAACACCATGAGAACATTGGTCGCTTCTTTGAGGGAAGCCCTCGCTTCCTCTATGGTGACAATTTTCGCCTCATTTGGAAGAGGATAGGGCAGTTCTACTCCTGGTTCCAAGGCGTCCAATTCCATTGGAAGCCCTGTAAACAATGGTTCGTCTTGGTGTATACTCACGGGTGTTCCTTAATTTGACGACCTTTAGGTTCATCGGATGCTTAGAATGTAAGAAGGCCGTTTTTGCGCCTGATTCCGCACTCCGCCTTCATCAGACCGCAGGGGTTGTGGCGGGAGACATCATTGGAGTTTTACGGGATTGATAGAACCTGTATCCGCCCATTGCAAAGAGGCCGCCCCACATGGCGAGTTCAAGAATGAGGACAAAATAGTAGACTGGGCCGAGGGATTTGAGCATGGATGTGGCGTCATAAGGCAAACCATAAATGGCGATATAAGCCGTCTGTGAGAGCAGGCTTGAACAGAACCAAATCGTTACCGCGAACCAGAGAATGTTACCTGCTGGCCAGTCTTCGGCAGATTCATAGGGTTCTTTCATGATACTAAATCAACCTTGAAGGATATAAGACCTCGTTTCTCATGAGCCCTCGAGGGCATGAAACCGGAAACGAATGTCCTATTCGGAGTCATCTAAGCGAGTTGGGAACATCTGTTCAGAGCCTCCAAGGGCCCGCAGCGACTCATTCAATGCAAGGATCCACTCGCTTGCAACAGAGGGTTGTCCCCCTGCATCCTCAAAGGATTCCTGCCATTTTTCGGCTTGTGTTGCGTCCCCATTGAATCTGTAAATTGAAGCCAAAGCGATGTAAGCCATGGGGTTCAGATGTTCCTCATCAGCATCCCATCCTTTCTCAAAGCAGTTAATCGCACCTTGTGGCCCTTCGAGTTGACCGCGTTGCAACGCCACCATGCCGGCTTGGCTCCAAGCGAGTGGAAGTCGCCCAATCAAGAGGCCTCTGAACACCATCCATGTTTGCCCTCCTCCTAGGACCACTAGGGCGAGGAAACCTGCCCATTGTTCCAGTTGATTGAGGTCTGGCCAGGTCAACACCATGAGACCCCCGGCACCGATACAAAAGAGAAAACCAGACATTGGAGCAATGAAAACGTCACGTCGCGTTCGAACCATGTGGTGAACCCCTACAAGAACGCCATAGGACCCTATGACCAAAACAAGAGAAAGAAGAATGTTCAGTTCCATTGGACGAGGTGCAGATTCCCCAAGAAGCGTAAGTGCAGTAATGGAAGCGAGGAGCCAGCCAAACCGCCGTGAGATCTCTGGGAATGGTTGATGCCTGCTTCCGGCTAAAAGAGAGGCCGATACTACCGCCATTGAAATGAAGACGAGGATTTTTCCAACGGCTGCATCGATAATCATCGTATCTCCCTAGTCGCTGTGATTCATCGGTTGAATATCATGCTTTGTGATAACCCGAACCGCGAGAAATTTCTGTTGCCCTGTAGAGTTGTTCAACCAACATAACCGTCGCAAGTTCATGTGGGAAGGTCATAGGGGAAAGTGAAAGTCTCGAAATCGTAGTGGTCGGTTCAGCCTTTGGCCATCCTTCTGCAGGGCCTATTGCAAGGTGGACATCGCCCGTTGACAAGCCCCATGTTTCCACGCGCTTTGAAAACGGAATTGAAGGCTCAAGA
>JABJFP010000077.1 GCA_018662715.1 Methanobacteriota archaeon
CGTCCCAATATCGTTCGTTCAAGCGTCTCTGGAATGACATCAAAAGCAACGTGATTTCCGGCGATGTCCGTCGCCGTAAGGCAAACGCCGTTGAGAGCAACGCTTGCTCCACGCTCTAGCCCAGTGACATCGGGCAGTTGGACCGTGAGTGTTTGTACCTCTTGCCCTTTTTCAAGGCCAATCAGTTTTCCTTTACCTTGAACGATTCCAGTGAACATATTCATTCCTCTTTTTTGGCTGCGCGTTCAAGGATCCGTGCGATGATTTTTCTCGTTCCGTCTAAATCGTCGGTTAACCCCTCTACACGGACGACTTCAATAGTGCCGTATCCACGTGAGGTGAGTGCAGAACGGATGTTCTCCTCGGCATGTTCTTGGTCGTATCCCAGAGCAATGATATCCGGCTTAACTCTCGGAAGAATATCAAAAATCGGTACTTCCGGAGGATTTCCAATCAACACATCGTCCACGGGCTTCAATCCCTCTACCATGCGCCTGCGAAGGTCATGGCTGGTTATTGGATTGTGTTTTCTTTTGCGAACCGTGTCGTCGTGTGCAACCACGACGGTCAGATGGCCGCCTAGGGCTTTGGCTTGCTCAAGATAGTGGAGGTGTCCTGCATGAAGCAGGTCAAAAACTCCAACTGCCATGATTCGCTTCACGGTATCACCTTTGGTAACGAAGGGTTTGTTCTTCAAGAGGATGACGGTGTCATCTCGCCAAAAGCTCGGAGCAAATCCGCTCCTTCAAGGAAGGGAATTTCACGTTCTGCCGCCCATTCTCTTGCGTCATCAACTGACAAGGCAAAATCGCCGTTGGGTTGAAGCATTTCCGCGCCGATGACGACAGGCGTCATTCCAGCCAAACGAGCAAGGCCTACGGCCAGTTCCGTGTGGCCTTGGCGTCGCGCCAGGCCGCCCTCTGCTTCACGGCAGACGGGAATGTGTCCTGGAGTTCTGAACTCGGCTCCAAGCTTTTCGATAGCAACCTCCAACGAATCTGCTGAATCCATGGATGATTTCGCCAACTCCGCAAACCGGCGGGTCGTGAGCGAACGGTCATGGTCGGTAATTCCAGTGTAGGTGTCTCGGTGGTTGATGGAGAGGGTGAAGGCCGAACGTGCATCGTATCGGAGGTCATTGGTTACCAGGTGACCGAGAACAGGGAAGTTGGCAACTGCTGCAGCATCGGTGTGGAGATCCTGTAAAAACGGAAGTCCAAAACATGTTCCGACGTCATCCCCGATGGCAAGAAAAAGCAATCCACCACAGTCTTGGCGGAGTTGGCGCATGGTTTCTGGCTTTGCATGCTCTGCTGGAAACAAGAGGTCGGTCTCCCCTTCTCGCTTTTCAGAGTCAAAAAGACAGACTGGGTCTCCATTTTTGAAGGCGTTAACTGCCTTTTCTAGTCGAGCGTCCATGGGGGTGGCTGTAGCCCCACCTTCATGAAGAGTCGTATACAATCACCATTGAAACCACAACAGCGACCCGATGATAGCGGACAGCCAACTGAAAGAGGTTATCATAGGGGGGACCTTGGCTTGGTTTCGCGGGGGGAAAAATATGCCAGTTAAACTCGGACCAGCAGGCGTTCCATTGTCATGCAAGGGACGCACAATTGTTGAAGGAATGGACGACATTATTTCCCTCGGCCTTGAGACCATGGAAGTCCAAACCGTGCGCATGGTTGCCCCTCAACACTTTGAACAATACTGGCAGGCTGGGGTGCTTGCGAACAAAACTGATTTCGAAATGAACATCCACGGCCCATATTATTCCGAATTGTTGGGCAACAAAGTTGAGCGAGGGCGCTCTCTGGCAAAGATTGAGGCAACACTGCAAGCTGCTCGAACCATCAACGCCCGCCACATCACCCTCCATGCAGGAAATTATGGTGAATTTGGCCGAGGCCATGAAGCAAACGAACAAGTTGCCAATGTGTATTCAGGAATTGTAGACCGCATCCATGAAATTTGGGAAGATGAAGAGGATGAATTCCCGGTGTTCCCATGGATAAAAGACGGCACTCCGTCAAAAATTGGAGTTGAAACATCTGGTCGTCAAGAGCTTTGGGGCAGTCTCGAGGAAGTCCTCGAAGTCGTTAACCACGTAGAAGGCACCATTCCCGTCCTCAACATTGCTCACATACACGCCCGAGGCCATGGACGAATGCGTACCTCTGAGGACTACGGAGAGTTGTTCGACATGGTTCGTGAATCCATTGGAACAAAGGAGTTTTACTGCCACTTCTCTGGTGTAGAACACCGCACCGGTAACGCCATGCATTACACTCAAATCAAGAAGTCTGACCTCAACTTTGAACCGTTGGCAGAATTTATTGTTGAGGACGGCGGATGGCTTGACATCACCCTCATTTCCGACTCGCCATTGTTGGAACACGACGCCATGTACATGATGCAAAACATCGAAAAATCCCGACACAGGCAACTTGAGCGTAAAGCTCGGGAAGACCGCAGGAGAGCGCTCGCTCTTCAAACCGGTAAGACTGAAGATGAACTCAAGACCAACGAGAACCAACAGGCTCAGGCTAGAGAAGATGCAACCGAAGTCAAGGAAGAGGCCCCTTTGCCCGAGCCTGAAACGAAGAAAAAGGATGCTGCCAAGGAAACCAAGGCGAAAGCCGCTTCAAAAGCCAAGGAAACCAAGGATGATGTCTTTGACTTCGAAGATGCCGATGACGACTTGTTCTGATGGCGTCGTACTCACGCTATTGAAAACCGCACCAAGCCGGTGTTTTCATCGGGAAATGGTATAAACCAAAGAAGTGGCGAAGCAGACGATTGCTATGGCACACATCTCTGTACTAGGTCTCGGAAACTGGGGAACGGCTATCGCCCGTCTGTGGCTTTTAGATGGTCACAAGGTGAAGGGTTGGACGATTGAAGAAGAGGTTTACCGATCAATTACTCTTGATGGAATCAATTCGAAATATCTCCCTGACCATCCTGTCAAAGGGTTGGATGCAACGATGCACCTTTCAGAGGCCCTTGAAGGAAGTGAGATTATTGTCCTTGCGGTACCCTCGTCGGTCATCCTTGATGTCGTCCAAGATATCATCCCTCACCTACAACCGCGTCACGTTTTGCTCGATTTAGCAAAAGGTTTGGCCCCTGGAAAGCGACTCATCTCTCAAGCCATCCACGGGATGCTCAAAGAAGCGGGAAAAACAAACCCTCTCGCAGTACTTACCGGTCCAACCATCGCTCCAGAAGCAGCAGGTGGAGTCATGACTACGGCCTTGGTTGCAAGTGAAGATGATGCTGTTGCAAATCGCCTAGCAAGCACACTTGGTACGCCAAGTTTCATCCTTCATCCAGCAAGTGACCCCGTCGGGGCTGAACTCTGGGGTGCATACAAGAATGTGGTAGCCCTTGCTTGTGGTTTGGTTGACGGCCTCAAACAGGTTGGTGACCTCGGAGGTGACAATCTCAAAGCTGCCATCTTCATGTCCGGATTCAAAGAAGGATGCCTTCTTCTTGCCGAACTTGGAGCGCGTGCAGAGGTTGCTTTCGGACCCGCGGGTCTTGGAGACATGTATGTGACCGCTACTTCGCCGCATGGAAGAAACCGAAGCATGGGGGAGAAACTCGGGACGGGGCTCTCCCTTGAGCAGGCATTGGATGAGATGCACATGGTCGCAGAAGGTGTTCGAGCAACTCGTATGTTCATTGAACGAGCAGAGGACAGTGGACTCAAGGTTCCTTTCACTAAGGCATTGAATACACTCCTTGACGGGGATATTGACGCCGAGGAATGTTGCAGACGCATGGTTGTACTTGGCTGACGAGAGCCATCGGTGCAGTTTTGAGGGAAGGCTTCGTGAGCGTATCATGTCCGATGAACTCTCTGAGTTTGAAGCCAAGTTATTGAAATGGCTGGCTAAGAGTGAATTCCACATCGTGCCGTGGTCAACCAAAGACGCAGCAAAGACATTCAAAGTGTCTGAAGACGAAATTTACGAGGCTATTGCGTCGTTAAGCAAAAAGGCATCTGACCGTATTCAAGTGTTTTACAAGGACGGTTCCTTGCATATTGCTGCAGATTAATCAAGCCTCTTCAACAGAGGTCTGTTTACGCTTTCTCGCTTTCATGAGAAGAGTGAGCCATGTTGGCTTACGTACGTCCCCTTCTTCGTTAACAAAGGAACGAACCATCAGCGAAAGCAAGTCGATCAAAACCACAACGATGAAGATGAGAATCAGCAAAGCAAAGACCTTGTCGTACTGGAGAAATTTGAGATAAGTGCTGATGTAGTACCCAATGCCTCCAGCACCAACAATTCCAATCACAGTTCCATGGCGAACGTTGTATTCAAACATAAACATCAGTTGACTCAGCAAGTGATTTCCGTTTTCTGGAATCACGATGTTAAAGAAAATACTTGGCCGACTGAGCCCCATAGCCCGTCCTGCTTCCAGTGGGTCGTTTGCCATTCCCTCAAACACTTCGTATTGCAATTTACCGAGGTATCCCACGGTGTAGAAGGTCATCGCTAATACACCTGAAAGGGGACCAAAACCAATCACAATCACGAATAGAATGGCCCAGATTAAACTGGGAAGGCTCCGAACAGCAGAAAGAAAAACTCGCACGGGGATGGAGACGAAGAGGGGCGTTAGGTTTCTTGCTGCTAAAGAAGAAAGACTGATGGCACCAATGAATCCTAGAACTGTGGACACAAAGGCGATTTTCAGTGTCTCCATCATACCAAGGTAGCCCACTGAGCAAAAGAATCCGACCTCCTCCTCACATACTGGGTAAGACCTGGCCTCAAGGACACTCCAATTCGGAGGCCACATGCTTTCCTCGAAAAACACCACCAGATTCGAAAGACCGCCTTCAAGCCTGCCCCAATCCCCCTCAACAAGGCCATCAAGCGTTCGCCAAGCTATGAAGAGAAGAAACAGAATAATACCAAATAAACGATATTTCATTCCTCTTCCTCCTTCTCAGAATGATACTTGACCCACTCATCAATCGGTAGATCAATGAAACGTTGATCCTTGATTTCCCAAATCCGTGTTGCGAAATTTTTGGCATTGTCTTCGTGGTGTTCAACCATGATCACGGCCGTTCCACTCTGGACCAAATCTCGTACCGCCCCTAGGACAATGTCGACATTCGTTTGGTCCAACTCTCCAAGAAACTCATCTGCAAGCATTAACTCTGGACGCTGGGCCAGCGTTCTTGCCGTAGCCACTCTACGTTGTTGACCTCCAGAGAGGCGCCGAACAGGTTCTGAGGCCTTATCTTCAATTCCGAGGGTACGAATTGCTTCGAATGTTCGCTCCTTCCGTTCTTTGAACATGTCAAGTGACCATTTGACCCGCATTCGGGCACCCAGCGAAACATTGTGAGCAACGGTTGCATGTCGAATCAAGCCGAGGCGCTGAGGGATGTACCCGAGACCTCCTCGGGGTTCAACATTCAATTCAAATGAGCCCCCAAGAGGCCGAACAAGGCCGGCAATAGTGCGAATCAATGTGGTTTTCCCAATTCCGGATGGGCCGAGAATTGCTACGATTTCACCTGGTTTTACTTCAAGAGAAATGGGCTCTACAAGCGGGTCATCGTACCCGATGATGAGCCCCTCCAGGGATAAGATGGCAGTGTCGCTCATAGCATCCCCTCGGCCAACCCTGCGAGCGGGTCTTTTTCAAACGGTTGGAACTTCAATTTACGACATCTCCAAGTCTAGAAACTACTGTGACGGCCATGTTAACTCCTGGGTGCTAACGGAGTGACCCCTTCTGTTGGGTGTGGTGAACGAATCACTCCGCCAGCGGTTTCAGTCAGGAAGACTTGGTGAAGTTCACTCCTCAATGTCGTACTTTGAATCGAAGTACGTCGAGATCCCCGGGATTGCACTGATGAGGCTGCTGTAACTACCAAGATGCTCTTGGGAATTCACTTCAACCAAACCAGGTGTGTTGAGCACATTTGACAAGATTTGATCGCCACACGCCGACTGAGGTGAAGTCGAATCCACTTGGTGAGAAACCATTGAGTAACAACCAGTGAAATTTTGCCCTTGCATTGGGTAATCTTCCACATACATCTCCGTGTTCAATGCCAGCATAGCATTGAGAATTGCCGTCCGAGTTTGAACGTCAAGCGTTGCTGGATTGTACATAACCGGATGGGACGGTGCAGAGCCATAGGAGGGCAGAAGGATGTATTCCGATTCAGGAAGGCACCAATCTGCGTTATCGCTAACCTCTTCGTTACCACAGTATGAAGCAACGGTTGAATCCTTAGCAAATGCAACATCGCCGACACCTTCAGTCAAGCACTTCACTGCTCCGGAGTAGGAATAGTATGGGGTACCTGATTCTGGTATGCTCGCATTCTCATTAAAGAACGAAGTAATGGTGTTGCGAAGAGATTCAATGTCGTCTTGTGGCCCAACAACAGGTGCGTAGCCTTGTGAAATCAGATGACCCATGGGCAGAAGCATACCTGCTGACTTGAGCCAACCTGTGTGACATGAAGTCTTACCTTCCATCATAGCGAAAGGATCGGTTGATGCATCATCGTCCAGGTAAGCATTGGCGATGTCTGAACCGTTGAGAACTACGGCATGTGCATCATAATGAGTGCGGCCGTCAGACTTTAAGTCCGCAGCCATGGCTGCCAGCCCGTATTCTTTCCATCCTACCCAAGCAGCTCCACCGTCCATGAAGGCGATGTCTGCGTTACCAAATCGTAATGCCTCGATAATCGCTCCTTCAGAAGTAACGGGGTAAAGCGTCACAGTGACTCCCGTTTGTTCGGCGATGAAGTCAGCCAAGACTTGAGGGTTCTCAGCAGGGTTTTCGTAATCGTCCTTCATCTCAAAAGCGATGCGGATGTTAGAAATTGTAGGCTCGACAGAGTCGTTGATGGTGAACTTGGTGTCGTAGTATGCCGAAATTCCTGGAACATCTTCAATCAAATTGCCGTATGAAGCAAGGTGTTGTGAAGCATTTGTTGAGGAAATCGCTGGAGTATTGAGAACATCTGTAAGAATAGAGAGACCTTCGGGTGTATCCTTCATAGCAACAAGAGCCTCTTGAACAAGGGTCATGGTGGCTGCGTCACTGGTTGCAGGATTGTACATCACAGGATGGGATGGAGCGTTGCCGTACGATGGCAATAAGATGTAATCGGATTCCGGAAGGCACCATGCCTCGTTCGTGCTCGCATCGTCGTTTCCACAGTAGGATGGGACGGTTGAATCCTTGACGAACGCAACGTCTCCGGCCCCTTCAGAAAGGCACTTAACAGCCCCACTGTAAGAGTAGTAAGGTGTTCCTGAATCAGGAATACTTGAATCTTCACTGAAGAAATTTGTAATGGTCGAACGTAGAGATTCTACATCATTAGCATCGCCGATGACATTGGCGTAACCGTTTCCGATGAGGAAGCCCATTGGAAGAAGCATGCCTGCGGATTTGAGCCACCCAGTATGGCAGGAATTCTTACCGGCCATGAGGGAAAAAGGATCTGTTGCAGGGTCATCGTCAAGGTGTGCGGCAGCGATTTCAGAGTCCTTGAGAACTACTGCATGAGCACTGTAATACGTTCGTCCATCCGATTTTTGGTCGGCTGCAATAGCATCCAATCCATATTGTTGCCAGCCAACCCAAGCTGCACCGCCATCCATGAAGGCAATGTCAGCATTGCCAAAACGGAGTGCTTGGAGCGCTGCTCCTTCAGAATCAATAGGATAAAGAGAGACATCCATGTTGAGTTCTTCTCTCATGTAATCAGCAAGACGTTGGGGGTTTTCATCGACGTTTGTATAGTCATCTTTGATGCTGTAAGCAATGACAAAATCTTCTAAATTTGAGCTTTCATTCTCGTCTTCTGAACCAAGACAACCCGCAAGGGATGCTGTGGCGATTAAAAATACAAGTATCGTTGATTTCAAAGTTCGTGTTTTCATGTTATGACCCACCGGTTTAGGCCACCCTAAAAGCCCCCCCCTTATAGGTTTTCGTATGCCCTAAAAATGGGCAAAAGTACCCTTCACGACCTTAAAACAACTTTTGCGGATAGTCCCTCTCGGATTTGAACCGAGGTCGGAGGAACCAGAATCCTCCATGATGGACCGCTACACTAAGGGACTGTATTCTTGGCCAAGAACGAGTCCTTCTTGAAATCAACGGTGAGGATGTCCTCAACTCAAACGAAGCGGAAAAGAACTTTTGAAACCCAAGAAAGCATCATGATGGTCATGAATGACGCCAATGCATATTTGGCCCATGGGCGTGAGGGTTTGGTTTCTGGCCATAGGTCAATTCCCATCGCTTCTGCTTGCTCGATGAGGTCAGCCATCTCAGCCAAATGCTCCTCTACCGATTCATGACTCATGACCTCTCGGTACCATCGGCCCTATTTTTACCCTCGGAGGATAACGTGAAAACTTAGCGCAGGTAAAATGTTGATATACCCATGGTCGTAGGATTGTTTATGCAGAAAACACTTGCTTTCTTGATGACCGCTCTACTCCTCCTAGCAGGGTGCACAGAACCTAC
>JABJFP010000078.1 GCA_018662715.1 Methanobacteriota archaeon
AACGGAAGAAGAACTTGCTCTTCCTGATTGGGATATTGGTGACCAGTGGCTCTATACCTTCGTAACGCCTCAATTTGGGGAAGATAGTGCTCGATTAGTTGTTGCTGAAAAAGACAATGAGTCTGGCAACTATCGTCTAGGAATCTCTTCTAAAGAGGAAGCTCAGCGTCACGCTGTCATTAACCACAACCCATTCCTTGGCCGTGTTACCATGGACGGCCTGTCCGTCTATGAGGAAGGCGACCCTCAACCAGTGTTCAACTTCCCTTGGAACGTGGGTGATTCTTGGGGCTTTACACTGTTTGGTCAAGAATGGACTGCAGAAACTGATTCCATCTACAACGGAGTTGTTGAGGTAAGCGCATCATCCGATGACGGTCACACTCTGACCTACTCCTTCAGCGGACGTGATGGTTTCATTGATTCATTAGTTTGGTCCGACGACCAGGGCGTAGAGCAACTCCGAATGGAATTGACACAAACCAAAACCGACTATGAAGGAGACGTCTACTTTTATCGTGCTCGTGACCTACTGGATTCTACCTATGAGAATAACGAGAACGATATTTCAGATTCCTTCCTTGACAGTGGGCACCCTGATGGAACCGATTGGGACGTCCTTGTTTGGTACATTGACCTTGATATCTCGGGAGGCGGCTCAGGAACGCTTTCTCTGAAAGACCACCAAGGTGCTTCTCCACTTACTCGTGCTTGGGGTTCTGGGGCGAGTGAAAAGGGCTCAATCGGAACGATTCCATCTCTTTCAGGAGACTATTCGCTTACCGTTACGCTCCGTGGAGGAGATTCATCCCTTCACTTCAAGGTCGCTGGCGGTATCTTCTCGCAGTGGACATTGTGAGGGAAACTCATGCCAACGCTCATCATGATGCATGGCATGACAGGCGACGCCTCGATGATGCGCCCTTTTGCCGAAAAAATACTTCCAGAAGGTTGGACTTTATTGGTCCCACAGGCACGTTACAAACATCCGTCCCGAGGGTTCACTTGGTGGCGATATGAGAATTTTGATGCTGATGTGACTCGTCGCATGAATCTCTCACGAAAGGAACTGATTGATGTTGATGCTAGCCTCTCACAACTTGAACACCTTATCGGAACAGAAGCACCCCTTGGCCCGTTGATTGTAGGTGGTTTTTCTCAAGGAGGCGCCATGGCGCAAGAACTTCTCCATTTGCCGATAGCCGACCGCATACAAGGTTTAGTTTGCATTGGGACTCGATTGGTCAGGCCAATGGAACTTCGATTAAGACTCTCTGAATTGGACTCCAAGCGACTTTTTTGGATGCACGGCGAAAAAGATGTCAGAGTTCCAATTGAAGACGGTTGGGCTGTTGCTCACCAATTTGAGTCTGCAGACTGGGCCGTTGAACTTATTGAGCACAAGAAGGGTCATATGATCCCAATTGAGCACCATGATGCGCTCAAAGAGTGGCTTGAGACCTTCATTTGAGATAACGATTGGTTTCGTCAAAACCACCGATGAAAACAGGTTCATTTTCCCTTATGTCAAATACGACCGGGACGGTTCGATGACCTGTTGCAGCAACAATCTGCTTCCGCAAGCCATTGTGCTCGTCAAAATTATACTCCGTAAAACTCATTGAACGACCGTCTAACAGGCGTTTCAATGCTTTACAATACCCGCAGAAGTTCCCAGTGTAAACGAGGAAGTCTGTGTCTGCTCCTTCAGCGTGCTCCAATATCAGTTCTGCTGCCATGGTTTATTGGCCGCTGGCGTATGCTTTAATCCTCTCTAGAGGGTGCCCATTGTTCAGATGATATTTCAGAGTTGAATTCACCACTCTCATCCAAGCACATTGCAGTCCACGCGTCAAGGTCGGGGATTTTTGAATCCTTGAATGATTCCAGCCTAACCGAAGAATGAGTGAATGCACGCGCTAAATGCCGGTTGATGTTACGCTCGGTCGCAAGACCTACACGAATAAGAATGACTTGCATCCCTTTCAGTGCGGCACTTCGGGCTAAGACTTCAACAATGAGTTGCCCCATTCCGTGTATTGAATTGACGCTCACACCCATCGTTGAATCCCATGATTCAGCATGAACTTTCCAACGTCGCCCTTCCAGAGAGCTCGTATCACCCAAAACAACCATTCTATGCAACCCCTTTGCCGTTGCAGTTGCAAGTGATTCGTGCATGATTAGGACGTTGTCTTCTAAGGCTGAAATGCCACCTAAACCGTTCTTATTTGTTGCAACTAGAAGGGTATCACAGCCGTTTACGGTTGAGTGGAAGGTAACTCCTTCAATTCCGACAAGTCTTGGGTCGGTAGGGCTTATGCCAACACACCAAACCTTGCCCATGAACAGCGGATGAGGGTGAAGGACATGTGTCTTCCCGTCTCAGTGTCTTGGTTGAAACTACTCCTTCCATATACCAAGGCGTGTAGTACGGCCTATGGCTCATCTTGTATTTGTCCTGGCATCAGCCGGAAACAACAGGGTTCTTGCTCAAAGCGTTCGTGAACATGCACAAGAAGTAGGCCACACCGTAGATATTTTGTCATTAAATGACTACGAGTTCCCACTCTATTCTACCAAAATGGAACAACAAATAGATGTTTTACCTGGCCTTAGTGATTTGATCGGCCGCTTAAACGCTGGTGATGCGTGGATGGTTTTTGCACCTGAATACAATGGCTCTTACCCACCAGTTCTCAATAACTCGATTGCATGGTTGAGTCGTCAAGGCGATGACTTCCGTCGTTTATTCCGAGACCGCACAGTGGCGCTCGCAACACACTCTGGAGGCGGAGGGGCCCATGTCATCATGGCAATGCGAATGCAATTCTCCTTCTTGGGATGCAATGTCATTGGTCGTGCACTCATGACGAACAGTAAGAAACCAGCGAACCCAGAAACAGTTAACGCCATAGTTAGCAGCATGACAATGAAGTGATATTATGAAACGAACTCTTGCAAGCATAGTGCCTACTCATACCGTTCTCGAAGGAGGCGGTTTCAAAGTAAGGAGACCAGCAGCCATGGGCCGATTGATGAGCCCGTTCCTTCTTCTCGACGAGATGGGTCCAGTAGACTACGCCCCAGGAGACGCCGTTGGCGCTCCTTCCCACCCGCACAGGGGATTTGAAACCGTGACGTATCTCCTCGCTGGAGGCATGCGTCATGAAGATTCAGCAGGGAACAGTGGGGACCTGAACCCGGGTGATGTCCAATGGATGACGGCTGGTCGAGGTGTGATTCATTCGGAGATGCCTCAAGACCACATGATGGAACATGGAGGGAGAATGCATGGGTTCCAAATTTGGGTGAATTTGCCTGCCAAAGATAAGATGATGGAACCCCGATATCAAGACATTCCATCAAAGGATATCCCCGAGGCCACAAACAAAGATGGCACCGTTTGGGCTAAGATTGTCGCTGGAGAGGCGCTTGGAACGAATGCGGTCATTGATACTGTCATTCCCATAACTTACATCCACATGAAAATGAAAGCCGGAGCATCGTACATTCACCATTGCGACCCTGATCACAACATCATGGTCTATGCTTTTGGTGGTTCTGTTGACATTGAAGGGCGTTCTCTTCATGACGGCGGGCTCGGATTGCTCGAGAAAGGTGATGAATTATCGCTCACGGCTGAAGATGACGGTGCGGAATTCTTGATTTTGGGTGGTCCCGAACTTGGAGAGCCGATTTCACGTTATGGTCCATTTGTCATGAATACCAGAGAAGAAATCTATCAAGCCATTGAGGATTTCAACAATGGGACCCTCGC
>JABJFP010000079.1 GCA_018662715.1 Methanobacteriota archaeon
AGAAAATGAAGACAATTCTCTCGTTGAGGTTGAGATCGAAACCGGCCGAAGGCATCAAATCCGAATGGCCATGCAATATCTTTCCGCCCCAGTTGTTGGGGATGAATTGCACGGGGCAGAAACCGACCCCTACCATCGCGTATGCCTTCATGCCCATTCGTTGGAATTCCTACATCCCTCAACAGACGACCCGGTTCGCTTTGAAGCTCAGCCCCCCCGTTTGTTCAACATCAGGTGAAGGCGACAAGAACGCTTTGCTTCACCATACGTCCCACTTCTAGCAAGATCTATGAGCAGAGGGTACCCTCTGCTTCCCCGTCCAATCAAAAGGGGCCCCTTGCTCGTAATTTTAAATCATGACTGGGGATATACGCGACGGATGAAAGGAAGTTCAACTATGCCGTAGAACAAATAGATGCTTCCTTGGAAAATAGTAGCGACCAGCAACCCCTCCAGCGAACCAGCTTCTATGGCTGCCCCATATACCGAAAGATTGCCCACCCCGTACATTGGGTTCGAGAAAATGGAATAGGGTCCAGTCGTCATCAGTCCTCCATCACTGGCTTCATCCATGAACAAATCACGATAGTAGTACACATCCATGCCGACCAGAAGTGTTGCCCAGACTTTGGCCACAGTGCTGATGAGAAATGTAATTGCTCCAACGAGGAATATCAAGAG
Source organism: Methanobacteriota archaeon (assembly GCA_018662715.1). Taxonomy (GTDB): domain Archaea; phylum Thermoplasmatota; class Poseidoniia; order Poseidoniales; family Poseidoniaceae; genus Poseidonia. Next base: position 682 of record JABJFP010000079.1, read on the forward strand.
ATGCGGTAGTGGTAAGTCAAGACTATTTGTGTAGTGTTGAAGGAAGATTACTACACACCAACCTTGGTTAAAGTAAACAACACCGAGAACCGATTCGTAAACAGTCCACGCTCTATCTCTTCCCAAGCGATAATGCATGCGGTGGTGTAATCTTGCTCTGTAGAAGATGATGTGACCTACGTAGTAGATACACCACACCATAACAACATAGATTAGCGCCTCTTTAGAGTTCGCAATCAAAGTTAGAGAGAGAAAGAATGAGAGCACAATGAGCAAAAATGTTGCTCCGATTTGTAGAGTATTCCGATCGAGTCGAAGTCCAGACATTCCGACAACAGTTCTTACAATGTCAAAAACGGTTCTAGCGGCCTTCGACATATGTTATCTAAACCGCCTCAATCTAATAATCAAGCGTGTTGGAAAGTTGCAAGGGTTCTTCCGATTGCCCTTGGCAACCACATGAGAACACGAACGGCTTGCAGTGGGTCGCTGCTAACGCTAGCGTCTGCACTGAGAGATTCTTTGGGTTTGCCAGAATCTACTGTTTCACGTACCGACGGAGTAGTCATCGAGGTAGGCGAGTTGAGCATCGGTCAGGACGTCAATACTGAAACCTAGTGTGTCAAGTTTGGTGGTTGCCAATTCTTGGTCTTGTTCGGTGGTGATGTCGTAGACTTGCTTACCCATACCTGCTCCTTCTTTGGCCAAGCGGCACAATGAGAGGAATTGATTGGCGAATGACATGTCCATGACTTCGGAAGGGTGTCCTTCAGCGGCTGCGAGGTTGACCAAGCGACCACGTGCAAGCAAAAAGATTCGGCGACCATCTGGCATGAGGAATTCCTCGTTGTCTTGGCGGATGGTGCGAACGGACGAGGATTGTTCTTCCAAGTCGGTGATCTTGATTTCGCAATCATAGTGCCCGGTGTTGCAAACAATGGCTCCGTCTTTCATTGACGCAAAGTGGCGTCCAACAATGACGTCTTCCATCCCGGTCGCAGTGCAGAAAATATCTCCAATCTTGGCTGCTTCGTCCATTGGCATCACTCGGTAACCTTCCATGACAGCACGAAGGGCGGGGAGTGGGTCTACTTCAGCGATGACCACATTTGCACCCATGCCTCGGGCTCGCATGGCGACACCGCTTCCACAATGTCCAAACCCTGCAACAACGAAGGTCTTCCCCGCAAGGAGGACGCTGGTTGCTCGAAGAATTCCATCGAGGGTTGATTGTCCGGTTCCGTACACGTTGTCAAAATCCCACTTGGTAATGGCGTCGTTTACGGCGATAACAGGGTAGCGAAGGTCGCCTGCTGCAGCCATGGCGCGCAGTCGATGAACGCCGGTTGTAGTTTCTTCAGTTCCGCCGATGACGCCTTCGGCATATTCCGATTTGTCACCATGGACGCGAACGATAAGGTCGGCCCCATCATCAAGGGTGAGTGTAGGCTTGAACTCGAGCGTTTTGTCGATGCACCAGTAGAAATCTTCGGTGGATTGGCCGTGCCAGGCGTGCACGGAGTACCCTTCTTCAGCCAGCCAAGCAGCTACTTCATCTTGTGTAGACAATGGATTGCAGCCAGACCAGGAAATTTCAGCGCCGGCGGCTCCAATGGCTTCGATGAGAACAGCGGTCTCTTTGGTTACGTGAAGGCAA
>JABJFP010000080.1 GCA_018662715.1 Methanobacteriota archaeon
CAAGGCATACATGGCTGTTTACGATGCCCAAAACCTCACCTTTCCCCTGATTGAGGCTGGTACGCCGGCTTGGGCTTTGGACGACATCGCTCGCGCCCACATCGAAGAGCAAGGGTTTGGTGACAACTTCATTCATTCACTCGGCCATGGATTTGGAGTCTGTGTCCATGAACCGCCCCTACTCTCTGGCGGAAGCGACGACCCGCTGTTTGGACTCTCGTACAATCAGCAACCCCTTGCACCTTATGACGCCATCACCATTGAACCGGGAATCTACTTGGACGGATGGTTTGGAATACGAATTGAGGACGATTTTTTGGTCAACCAGGAAGACCATGAATTCTTGACGGCCGACTTGCCTCGTGGATTGGATTGGTTCATGATTGAACCTGATGCCTACGACATCTCAATGGCGTTTAACCCTCCCGTTGATGAACGCATTGACTCAAATCAATTCTTACCGGTCCCGTTGGGACTTGTCGAAATACTCTGTTTGGTCGGACTGGCAGGATTGCGCCAGGACCGGGCGGAAGAACACGATGAGTGAATCAGCGGCGGTGGTGGAGCGTTACGGTTCCGCAAACTCGGCACCAAACCTTGGTTCCGTCCTTACGAGGTGTTGCACCGGCGATGTCAATGCTTGCTCCGCATTCGCACTTCACGATGTTGTCCATGATACGCCGAGGCGGGCGGGCTTCATGAAGTGAACGCTTGGTTCATAATGTAAAATTGCATTCAAATGCGACAAAGCACTTTGACGTAGAAAACCCTTTGATTTCAGCGAGGTCAACCACGATATCTTTAGCATCATGGTCGTAAAGAAGACGTTGTAGGTTGTCTGTATCTTCGGCAAGGTGTTCACGTTCTCGAATGGCCCAACCACGAATCAAAACAGGTTCTCCTCGTCGCAAGAGTGGCAGTAAATCGGGTAAGTGTTCAAGGCTATTGTGGGGTAAATTGACCAGCAGAACATCGGCTTGGCCAAGAAGAGAGGGTGTGTCGCTCCACTGGAGAGCATCGGCGCAAATGGCTTCTACCTGATTCAACGGGCCATCTGACCGCCTTGATTGCCAATATTCAATGTTCAATCGCAAAAGGTCAACGGCATCGGGATTCAAATCGCCTGCCAAGCAACCCTCGATCAAGCCAGGTTCCGCAAAAAGTAGAGGAAAGGCGGGGCCAACTCCTGCATAGGGGTCGGCGATTACGAGGGGGCGGTCAAGACGTATGCGGAGGTTCTGAACAGAAGTCAATGTCTTTTCTCGCTCGCTAGAAAGCCGTGTTGAAAAATAGGCTTTTGCAGGATCGACCCAAACAAAATGGCCGTGTTCACGTACTCTTGTCCGAGTATGCTCTGTCCCATCACGAGTTTTAATGATGTCCAAATCACGAACGCGGAAATCTCCCTTTACTCCTTCATCCGCGCATATGACTCGGATGTTCGGCAACTGCTCCAACATGGCCTCAGCAATGCTTTCTCCATAAACTGCCGCTGCCCCCTCAAGTTTGACAATAAGGACATCGCCTTGTATTTCATAGGCCGATGGCCATGTTTCCGGAGGGAGTTCTTGCAGGGCTTCCGGTAAGCGTTCAGTCCAATGGACGGGGCCCTTGCCCTTTCCTTCGGACTCAATGTGTACATGTCCCTTCCAACATGCGTCTGTCTCATCGGGTGCATTTTCCATAAGGGGAATTCCTCTGAAGCCTCCATCCAAGCGAACAACTCCCGAGGTAGTAACCAGCCAGTGAGACGAGCGGCATAAGGCCAGCCAATCTTGAGTTTCCGCACTCGGCACTCTCAAATGACGCATGGCCTTCGCTCAAGCCAAGCGAACGGGAGGTTTGAGCATGGCGGAGGGTTCCACAACAGTACAAAACCTTCCGTTGACCGGTCTTCTGCTGGTTGGAATGGGGCCGGGAAGCGTTGGAGCCATGACCATTGAGGCCGTGGAAGCAGCCGCTGCGGCGACGCATCGCAGATACGAAGCCTACACTGCTTTGTGGCCGGATGATGAACTCAATCTTCTCGAACAAACCATTGGTCCCATTCAGCGGGTTATGCGGCCTGAAGTTGAACAACCTGAGGATTTGTTTGCACTTGCCTCCACTTCACTCGTCGCACTCTTGGTTGTTGGAGACCCTCTACAAGCCACCACGCATGTTGACTTGCAACTTCAAGCAGCTGAAGCGGGCATTGAATGCCGTGTCTTCCACGGCATCTCAATTACCACACTTGTCACGGGTGCAATTGGCCTTTCTAACTACCGATTTGGCCGCCAAACAACACTCACTTACCCCTACGGGGGGTGGGTTGCAACTTCACCCCTGGAAACCATCATCGTCAACCGATACACGGGTCTGCACACACTTGCCCTCCTCGACTTAGACCCCACCGGTTTGGGTACAGGTGACCAACGCCCCATGATGCCCGATGATGCGGTAGCATCGATTGAACTCATGCGTTTGAAAATTGAAGAGGGGTTGGCCGAACGTGAGTTTTCCCATGACAAGGCATCAGACCTGCTTACAAAGGCTGCTTTGCAATCATTCGTAGAAGAAGATGTGTCGCAAATGCGTGTCGTGTTATGTTCTGATATGGGCACTGAGGACCAGCGGATTGTATCAACCACTGTTGGAGGGTTGAGCAACCAAACTGGCGGCCGTCTAAATTGTATAATTTTCCCTGCAACGACGGGTGAAGTTGAAGAGAAAGCGTTGGTTCGTTGGGAACAGGAGTAAAGAAAACCATGTCTGATAGTGTACTTTTACTGCTCTCCTTTTTACTCTTCATGATCTTTTTCGCAGGTGTTGGCCTTGCGTCAATGCGTGTAAAAGAAGATACTACGGACGATTACCTCGTCGCCGGCCGGGGAATGCATCCAGCACTTGCAGCGCTTTCTGCTGTAAGCACGTGGAACTCCGGCTACATGTTCATTGGATTCATTGGTTTTATCATTCTCCAAGGGTATTCAGCAATCTGGATCGCCGCAGTTTCCACCATCGGTCAACTCGTAGCATGGATTTGGCTCTACAAATACATTCAGAAAGAAGGTGAAACGCGTGGGATTCGGTCGCTCTCATCCCTTGTTTCAAGCACCACAGGATCGCCCGAAGCGAAACTTGCTGGAGTGCTTTCCGTGATCTTCCTATCAATTTACGCCGCTGCTCAACTTACTGCTGGAGGCGTCGCCCTTGAGACCATGCTCAACTGGTCCCCAACCATTGGGATCCTCATTGGTTTCGTTCTTGTTGTCGCTTACTGCTATGCGGGGGGAATTCGGGCTTCAATTTGGACCGATGCGGCTCAGTCTTGCGTGATGATTGTCGGTTCGACCATTCTTTGTCTGGTTGCACTCAAGGCAACAGGTGGATTCTCAGGTCTCAACGACCAGTTGTATGCCATTGACCCCGCCATGACCAATCTTTTCCCATCCGGCCTCAAGTTTGGCGCAACCCTATGGATTGCAGCCTTCTTCTTGGGAGGACTTGGAGTTGCTGGACAGCCTCAAGTGGTGTCTCGCGTGATGACTCTCAAAGACGATAAAGCACGAAAAGAAGCGATGGTTTGGTTCTTCGTTTGGCAGACACCGTTCATTATTTTGATGTTCCTAATCGGATTGTCATGCCGTGTTCTGTTGCCTGAACTCGGCACCTCTGGGGCGGAAACGGGACTTCCACTCCTTGCCATGGAGAAGTTGAGCCCGTTCCTGGGAGGACTCATTTTAGCCTCAATTTTTGCCGCTACCATGTCAACTGCAGACAGTCAGGTTCTTGCTTGCACTGCGGCCATTACCGATGATATTCGACCCGAATGGAGTCAGGACCACAAGACTACAAAGCAGGTCACGCTTGCAGTTGCTGTATTCGCTACGATGATTTCGCTTGTTGGACAACAGTTTCCCGGATTTGGAGATTCAGTGTTCAAACTCGTTGTTCTTGCCGTCTATGGATTGGGTGGAATCTTTGTCCCGCTCATTTTGGTGCGTATGATGGGTTATGAGCCCGACACCTTCCATTCCAGCACAATGATGATGTCAGCCATGAGTGCAGTAGTTGTTTGGACCATTCTTGGGTTCGGTGATGCTGATGGAATATTCCCCTCTGTCCCAGGCATGGGTGCTGCATTTGCTGCTCACTTCATCATGTGCGCTGCACGCGACTCATCTGTGAGCAATCCCTTCGGCCGATACGCCGTCCCCAGTCAAAATGGCCTCATTATCGGGGGAGTTGTTGTCTTGCTCCTCACGGCTACCGTTGAAGCAAGTTACATGAAGCTCGGCCCAAGTTCCTCTTCATCCGCTGGAAATGTTGTGGACGATTACCAAGTCAACGGAGAACTTTCCTATGTGCTCCTTGATTCATCCTCAGAATACGTTGCAGATGGCACACCGTGGAGCGAAACGTACACTACTGACGCTATCGATGATGCCGACGAACTCAATATTGTTGGCCTCCGAGTGAGCCTCTCTTATGGAGAGGACGAGGTCGCTCAAGATGGAATCTGCCAATCACAAACCGCAGCAGATACCATCTCTGGAACGGCCTCCCACCTTGAATTTTCCACAAGTGCAGAAGGGCAGAATAACGGAGGTAATGGCGACCATAACGCAACCGTTGAATGGTACAACTCTTCCATGGTGGGTGCAATCGTTTCTGGGTTGACAATGAATGAAATCAAGGAACAAATTGATTCTATGGGCGCGGGACTTGGCGACCATAGCGTGGAAATATCAGTTGCAGCACAAGGAGACTCCTGCCTCTTTGGTGGAGAAAATGAGGATAATGGTGAAGAAGTATCTTACACGATTGAACTCATTGTGTTTGATTATACTATTGAATCTGTCACAGCGTGAATTGCTGGCCTTGCTGAGCAACACCCCAGCCCATGGATCGGACCTTTGCTGAGGCTTCACTGCCTTCATCATGAAGCGGGTTTGTGTGGTTCAAATGAATGAAGAAGAGTTCGGGGTCGCCGTCTCTGCGGGCTCCAAGGCGGTCCAATGTTTCACTCACTGGAGGATGAGGGACGTTGTTTTGTCGTAGCGCAGGAAGTTCGTCCATGTCCCAAAAAGTGCCGTCAATTAAGGCAATGTCGACCTTAAGCAAATTCAGCCACTGGCGGATTGACGTGCATTGGTGCCGCTCTAGTGTACTGTTCCAATCATCATGGTCGGGCAAATAGAGGAGAGAATGGTTTGGTCCCCGAACAACGAATGCGTGCATGTCAGAGAGTTCCGCTCGGTGCGGAACATGGACCGGTTCAACAATCAATCCCTCCGAGAGCATAATGCGGTCATCGTGCATGAACACATGTTCTGAGAAGACGCCCTGGGCAAGCATGAGAGCCCATTGTGGCGTTTCTTCCATTAAGTGGAACATTGAGGAAGATACGTGGAGGTTCAATCCCTGAGCATTCATAGTCTCCTTTCCAAGAAGTCCCAATCCGTCAACATGGCCAAAATGAGCATGGGTCAAAAAAATGGATGAGAGTGGAGGGTGGTTCCAAATGGACAGTTGGCCGGCTAGATGGCGGGTTGTGTCAATGAGGTGGCCGTTACCTTCTTTGTCAACTAAACCTAAACTGACCGGGTAACGATGGGCGCTCAAAGGCAGGCTATTGCAGCATTGTTGCTGACATCCCGCTTGAGGAAGTCCGCCATCTTGGGCGGTGCCAAGAAGGGTTGCTGTCACCATGGGTAAGGGTACATGTACCACATGATAGTGCTTTTCAAAGAGAGCGCCATCAAGAGAAGGCCTCAAACACTCAAGCCTTACCGGTACGCATGGGAGCATTATGGCGGGACCATCCAAAGTGGAATTTCCTGGCCAGAAAAAACAGCGCATGAAAATGCGTGGGACCAAGCAGGCAAACGAAGCGACTGCGAAAAAACTCGCCCGCCAACTCGGCAGTTTCCAAGAGAGTCCCCGCAGTCACCTTCCTGCAATGAGTTTCAAGGGAAAATTAAGTTGGGGGCGCACAGACCCCGTCACGAAAACCCTGAGAGAAATAGAGCGGATCATCAAGAAAAAGAATGACCTCGGTTGGCTCTCAAAACGTATGATGGCGCGCCGTGGTGACGTGGTTGCAAAGGCATTCGCTGGCTCACTCCATGCATCTCATGATGAGCAATTTACACTCGTTGGACAATTCAACTCCAGTTCGTTTGGTTCTGCCTCCTATGTTCGACGAGGAGATGGAAAGCCGGGCTACCTTGCTGGAATACAGAACTTTTCCAATCTTACCCTTCGTATGCTCCCTTGGGAAGACCACGCGAAGAAGGGAATGTATTTTTTCAGTTGGGAAGGTGGGTTTGTTTGCACTGGCCCGAATCCGAACCCTCCTGAAGAGTGGCTTGCAGACGTGCTCAAGCGCTCTCGATTTGACATGACCAAATCAACTATTGACGGGAATACGGTATGGGTGACTGACCGATTGGACCCCGCTCATGTCGTGCAGAAAAAAGGCGGAGAAGAAGGGTTTGTAACACTCCGTTTCCATCACGGGCCCGTCGTGGGAATAGATTTTGAATCTCTAAACTCGTTCTCGAAAAAGGATGCATCGTTCATTCATCACCTCGCATTGTCCATGTTACCGCCTCTCCTTCCGTCCATTCTCTCGGTTGAGGCATATTACCTTCCAAAAGGATGGCCAGAAGACAAAACCTTCCCTGAAGCATGCAGCGAAGGAATCGATAGAGTTGTTGATGCATGGCAGGGATTAACGCTGAATGAGGGATTGATGGCGAACGCGATAAAATCTACAACACTCGAAGGAATCGAAGACGGTCTTCTTATCGGTGAAACTTGGATGCCCGGTACCGATGTAGAATTGATCGCCGAGGCATTGGAATCCTTTGCTGGATCACCGGACGAACGAACACTTACCGCCCACATTCTTCGCGCCGCAATAGAACATCCTCACGAGGATAATGATTCGCTTCGGATTGAACAAAAAGGAACCACTGA
>JABJFP010000081.1 GCA_018662715.1 Methanobacteriota archaeon
ACTTGGCATTACGTACCCTCATGGAGATTGATGGTGTTGGCTCTGTTGTTGCTTTACATTTTAGAGATGGATTACACCAACGAAAAGAAATGCTTCAAGATTTACTTTCTCTCATCGATGTCCAAGAACAACCGCTTTTGGCCTCGGGAGGCCCGTTTGACGGACGAACATTTTGCGTGACAGGCACGCTTAGTAAGCCTCGCAAGGAGATTCAACAACTCATACAAGGAGCAGGTGGCAAGGTGGTTGGAAGTGTTTCTGCAAAACTGAGTGTCCTCGTAGCGGGCGAGCAGGCTGGTTCAAAGAAAGCGAAGGCAGAATCTCTGGGTGTTACGGTTTGGAATGAAGCAGACCTTTTGGCAGAACTTGATTCAGAAGTGACGCTTTCGGACCCACCCTCAAGCCCTTCAGAAAAGAAAGGACAACCTTCGCTTTTTGATTTCTGAAGAACTCAACCGTAAAGCATAGCGTTGGTGCTTGGAGAACTGTCTTCACTTTTGCCGGCACTGTCCATGAGTGCTTTGAGTTGTGCTTCGAGTTTCTCAGCCTCTTCAATCAGCGGTTGATTTGGAAGGTCAATACTTGGCAGGAGCGTGTTCAATTTCTCAATGAGAACTGCTGCTGCACGGGCATCGGGCCATCGTGGGTCAGCTTCGACCATGATGGACATGGTTCCGAGGCCTCGGCGAGTTGCCTCGCTTAGGATACCGGCGTTCATGCCACGAATGACCCCCTGCTGTAGCAATGGAATGTCCATCTCCTTGAGCATGTCTCGAACGGTTTCGTTGCATCCGATGCCGACGACATCAATACCGTCTGTATCTTCATATTCCACTACGGGTTCAACACCGTCCATGTTGCTCTTCATGCCTGCCTTTGCGAATGCGTCGATCACGATGCCGGCCAAAACTTGGTGCTCCTTTGACCATTCAAACAGGGCCCATACAATCTTGTGGACCAGGGGTTCTGGAACAACCATTTCACTCATGAGCAGAATCACTTGGTCGCAACCATCAATGCTGCACTGAGGTTTTCCAGCATAAGCACGAATGGGGGGCAAAGGAACTCCTTCTTGAATCAAGGAAAGAGTAGGCAGACGGTCATCGACGAGTCCGCCGACAAACTCCAGTTCCAAATGGTCAATGAGGTAGTGGGCTACGATGCTGGAAACCATTCCAACGCTTGGAAAACAAGCGATAACCATGGTATTCTCTTGTTCAATGATTGTATTGATTCGAAGACTTGGCCCATCCATGATTACACCTAACGGACCGTGCGCCTTCAACGCTTTGGCTCCATGTCATCAAAGGCTTCATCATTGACAAGGTCCACCAACGGGCATGAGCGAAGACGAAACCCCTTCGCCACGCCCACACAGCCTCTCACCTTCTGCATGGAATCGTTACGAGACGTGCCCGAGGATGTATTGGTTGAGCCGACAACGTCTTCCGCGGAAAGCAGGAATGGCCGCTTCGCTTGGGACCGCTGTTCACGCCTCGATTGAAGATTTGCTCAACTTGGACCTTTCAAGCCGGAAAGATGGAGATGTAGGGTGGTTGCCCGGAGAGGCAGAGCGAGTTCTCAAAGTGCGATGGGAAGAAGAAAAAGCTGTTTTCTTGGCTACGCCCAGGCGTCCAAACTGGAAAGAAGACAAATGGAAGGAAGCGCTCAAACAACAACGAGGCGGAGTGATTCTCTTGCTTGACCACTTAGGTGCTCGGGAACTGCCACATGAACAAATCACCGTTGCACTTTGGAAACGATTGCAACAACTGACCATCGCTGTGGAAGGCGAACTTAGAACCAGCGATGGGCGCCTTATGGGCCGCTTGGATTTACTGTTTGCAGATATGGCGGAAGATGGGACAATGAAGGGCTGGCTCGTTGCAGATTTGAAAACAGGAAATGCCCCGACGAAGGAATTGAAAACCGAAGTTAACCGCCAACTTCGGATGTACAGAGACATCCTTCTCGCTAACAATCCAAGTGCGCCTCCGGTTCGCACTGAAGGCTGGTACACCAAAACGGCAAGCAAGTGGGCAGCTCTAGGTCCGAGTGTTCTTGAAGACGCATACGCTGCTTGGGAAGCAACCCAAGCGACCCCGATTCCCATGGAACCAACGCCTGGCCCGGACAGTTGTGGAGGGTTCTGCGACTGGAAGGCTTGGTGCCCACACTGGTGGACTTGGCGCAAAGAGTCAGGCACGCTTCACAAAGAGGATTTCAGTGATGCAGTTGTTCTCCTTCATCAATACGACGAAGTGAGTGGAGTAGGTGTGGTAGAACTCTGTGAGCCGTTGGATGAGACTGGACGAGCGATTCCAACAGGTAACCGCGTTTCAGCAAAGTTCGACGGTCGTGGAAAAGATGCACTCGAAGAATTACGCACTCAAGGCTATCAAGGGCCACTATTCCTTGGCTCAATTATGACAGCACGACGTTCTTGGAGAGTTGGGCCTTGGTGCGATGTTTTACCGTGGAATCCCCTCCCTGACGGTGAACCGTATGAGCCACCTTCAGCGTAGATGTTCGCGCATGAGGTTTCGCGTTTCTTCACATTCAATCCCCTTGGGAGAAAGCAACCAACCAACATAACTCGGGTCTGCAGTTTGGATCTCAGAAATATGTTTTCCTTTATGCCGGCCAAATGAAACAACATAATGGGCGCCATCACGGCGAATTTTTCCTAACGAGTCTACCGTCTCCAAATCATTCAACCCTCTCCCCAGTTCTGAAGCATCTGAGTTCCCCTCTCCGTGAACAATCCATCTCTCAAGTTCGGGGATTGACCTACGGAAGGACGGTGAATGTTCCACCGACAGTCGCCAAAACAGCAAGAGCGTCGCAGCGGCGTCAGCAGCAGCAGTATGCGCAGCTTCCAAGCGAATACCATGTCGGCTGCAAAGTGAACCCAGGTTGTGAGGCCGTGGAATTTTGAGTCGGCGTACCAATTCAAGCGTATCCATAATCGCTTTCGGTTGCGGGCAAAGTCTGCCGAGTCGTAGATATTCTTTCTCAAGCATGGCGAAGTCAAATTTGCGGACGTTATGCCCAACTAGGATTGCACCCTCAATCAAATCTGCTACCTCATCTGCAACGGTTTCAAATCCTCCCAAACTGCGAACATCTCGATCGTAAATCCCATGAATACGACTCGCATCATACGGTATGGAGCGTTTTGGATTAACCAAGCGTTCGTAGTTGACGGCTGTGCCATCAGCAGCGCTGCCAATGAGGGCCAGTTGGACAATTTTGTCTTGGTGGGTTGACACTCCAGTTGTCTCAAGGTCGAAGGCCAACACTTTTTCGCCTTGGAAAAGGTCTTGCCCCATGAGAATTCACCGCAACTGCTCCTCTTTGAACATCACTCTCAAA
>JABJFP010000082.1 GCA_018662715.1 Methanobacteriota archaeon
CAAAATTTCCACAGAAGGAACTGCCCAACCTGCATTTATACTTCGAGACGGAGGTTTTAGGACGCACTCAAGTAACTTCCGAGCAGCATCCCATTCAGGGCTTATGGACTCTTCGAGGGTGGTGGACGCTGGGGGATTTGAACCCCCGGCCTTCTGGTTGCAAACCAGACGCTCTTCCAACTGAGCTAAGCGCCCTCGTAGTTGTGGCGGTGAGCCTCTCCCTTTTGAGCCTTCACCTCACAACGGCAGAGGAATCAGACGCAGTCAATCGTTGCATCACGGTCAGGACCTACGCCAACACTGGTGCATGGCACACCAACAATGGCTTCGAGTTTTGCGATATATTGCTGCGCAGCAGCAGGAAGAACAGAGATTCCTTTTCCGGCTTCGTTAGCATGGACGGCCATTGCAAGCCACTCGGAAAGTGACATCTCAGGGAATCCGGGCATTGAGATGTAAATCGGTTTGCAACGAGCGAGAGCAGAGGCTGTTGAAGGGAGTTCGGTAATTTCCTTTCCATCAAGTTCGTAGGCAACGCAAATCTTCAATTCATCAAGCCCACCAAGAACATCAAGCTTTGTGAGAGCAAGTCCGGTAAATCCGTTGATACGCTGAGCATGGCGCATGACCACTGCATCAAACCAACCACATCGTCGCTTACGACCCGTTGTCGTTCCGAATTCATGGCCCACAGTACCAAGGTGGTTTCCGACTTCATCCTCGAGTTCTGTCGGCATTGAGCCGTGACCCACACGGGTGATGTAAGCCTTGGTAATTCCAATAACGTCCTCTACATGTCCTGGATGAATTCCTGCTCCGTGCGATGCGTTCCCGCGAGAGGTAACTGAAGATGTCACGAATGGATAGGTTCCTTGGTCAATGTCAAGAAGACAGCCTTGAGCACCTTCTAGGATGACGTGTTCTCCGAGTTTGAGGGCATTGTCTAGCATTAAACCTGTATTACCAATCGATGTGTTGTATGCTCCGTGAATCCATTCAATGTCTCCCATGAGGCCTTCAACACTCACGCGGTCGTTCGAACCTGCTGATTCCAATGAAGCATTCATACGCATCACCGTTGACTCAGCCCAATTTTTGTCTCCAAGGACTTCATTCACATCGCCAAAGCGTAGACCAATTCGGTTGATTTTGTCGGCGTATGTCGGGCCGATTCCACGCCCTGTGGTTCCAATCTTGGTATCTAAACTGTCCATGTAACGATGGTACGGCAAAATGATGTGAGCGCGCTCGCTGACAAATAGACGCTCACCGCGAGGATCTTCTCCTGTGGATTCCATCCAACCGTTCAATTCACTGTCAAGAACCCAAGGGTCAACGACCATTCCATCTCCAAGAACGAGATGGCACTCTTTTCTTGTAATTCCAGAAGGAAGAAGGTGGAATTTCAGAACTTGTTCGCCAAGAACAACTGTGTGACCTGCATTGTTTCCGCCCTGGAATCGTGCCACCCATGTTGCTTGCTCAGCAAGCCTGTCGACCAGTTTTCCTTTTCCTTCATCGCCCCATTGGGCCCCGAGAATTACCGTAGCAGGCATGTTGATGTCCTCATGGTGGCGTCGGCGAAGGCCGTCTTTGAACCCTGTGGATGTTAGGGAAGGAGGAAGTAGCCGCTCAATGCTGAGACGGACCTCTATGATTTTGAACGACGCTTTATATGCTAACGCGATAAGTAACTAACAGAGGGCACCGATAGAAAATCTCCCAATAAACGCACTATGCTCGTTACTAGGTATCAGCAAGGCAACCATTGGTTTATATAACACGGCACCCCACTACTAAACAAGGAGTTGAGAAGATGAAACAACAACCAGCACGCAAAAGCGCTCCCCAAACGAAGACGACCACAGCCCGAGAAGGCTTTGGCTCCCAGCGACCTTCTCGGAGAGTGGTTGAAGGGCATACAAGACCGTGTGAAGAATGTGGTGCCGTCAAATGGGACATGGACGTATCTAGAGGAGAAATCACCTGTGGCTCATGCGGTTTGGTCGTAGAGGAAAACGTGCCCGACCCTGGAGCCGAATGGACCAACCGTGACCAAGGAGAGGATCGCTCTCGTGTCGGTCGTCCGATGACATATACCCTCGCTGACAAAGGTCTGAACACGACCATAGATGTTCGTGACCTCAACACTGGGACTGCAACCCGACATGGAATGAGTTCACAGGCACGCCGCGAATGGCGCCGCCGAAGAGTGATTGACGAACGCTCCAAAACTCGAAAGAGCAGAGAGCGCAATCTTGTCAAGGCCAACCAATTCATTCGTGACCGCTCTGGCTTACCACAACCACTGCAAGAAGAAGCAGCAAGACTCTACCGCATGTTGTCAACGGCTGGTTTCGTCACCGGCCGCTCCATTGCTGGTGTTACTGCTGCGTGTACCTATTTGGTTGCCCGACAGGAAGAACTTCCCCGTCAAATCCCCGACATTTCAAAGGCCTTTGACATCACAGAAAAGGACCTATCACGACTGATTCGACAGGTGTCTCGCCGCCTCAATCTCCACAAGATTACCGGGCCGAATGAGTATTTTGACAAGTTCATATCTGACCTTTCACTATCGCCTAACATTCGGGCTCCCTTAGAGGAACTCTGGTCGTCGATTCAACCTCACGAAGAAGTATGGCAGGGTAAGAAACCAATGGGGGTTGCAGCAGCTCTCATCTATCGGACATCAAATCAAATCGGTAGCCCACGAACCCAATCTGAAGTTTGTACGGTAGCCAATGTTTCTGAAGTGACTCTACGAGGCCTACTAAGGCTCATAGACGGCTTGATTGAGAAAATTAAAGCCCGTGAAGCGCTGGAATGAAGGCGAACCTTGATGAAGCACCTGTGAAAGGCGATAGTCATGGGATTCAAGTCCAAGGCACGTAGGCATCGCTCTGACTCAGGCGAAGACTCGGAATCAACGAAGAAATCTTCCGTCAAAGAGGGTGATATCCCCTGTGGAATCAAAGACTGTGCCAAATTCGCAGACAAAGACATGGGTGGACGGTCGTTGTCAATTGACAACGCAATCGATACATGGGGCTCGAGTGGTTACGAGGCTCGAAAAGGTCGAGTCCGTGTTTGCAAGTCGTGTTACCGAAAATGGAAGAAAGACAACAAGTCTGACGACATGTACTGAAATTCAGTTTCACTTTCAAGACAGGGGTCTACCAAAAGAAAGTAGACCGAAGGTAGTCATTGTCTACGTATGAAGAGCCGAATGATCGTTCGCAGCCTCACAACCGCAGAAGGTACGCTCGTAGCAATGGATGACGGACTTCTTGCTTGGAAACCAAAGAATGGAAGGGCCCAACGAATACGCCTTGAGGCCATTCCAACCGTCCTGTTGGTCGTCAGGGGCCCGATGGACACCATTGACACTGCAATCATAGGAAATGCTCGCGGGGAAGTACTCCTGTTCACCCTCCCTAGGTTAGAAATGATTTCAAAATACATATTGAAGGGCGGATGTATTCGTGCATTATCCTTGATTGACAAAGGAAGTTTGAATCTCCTTGCCGGAACCCAAAATGGATCTGTATGGTGCCTTGATGACCGAAAGAGTGAGCGGCAAGAGATACTTTTCAACATTACAGGACCTGTATCAAGCCTGCACCTAGAGAATGGTATGGTTCATGTTCGGAGTGGATGGATTCACCACATGCATGCTTGGGATGGTTCACAGATTAGCGAAGATGATACTGCGAAGGACTACTCCAAGGGTGGACACAAGAGATTGGATCGTTCCTATGCTATTGGTTCAGTTCAACTCGCTTAGACGGATTCCTTCTCATCAAGTGGCCATGGAGAGATGGGCGTAAGCCAAAGAGCAGTTGGTGCAGGCCTATGCCAGGTTTTTGGAGGCCTGCCATCATTTTCAACTGCCTGTTTGAAGAATTCAATGTGCCGCCCTAAGACATCTTGTATGTGTTCTTTGCCACGGATAGCTGGACCTTGCAAGGGTACAATCGATGTTGGCTGCAACCGCTTAATGGTTTCAAAACTCTCGATAAGGTCAATGAGTGAACCACCCGGTAAGTCCCATCTCGTTGGTCGGTCTGCCCGAGGTAAAAGAGGGC
>JABJFP010000083.1 GCA_018662715.1 Methanobacteriota archaeon
CCCTGGCAGAAGTACTGCTCCTGCTCCGGAAAATGCGTCAGCCCGAGATGCGAACATACTGCACATAAGCACACCTAAGCCAAAACCAAATGGAATTCCGGTGATGACTCTTTTGAAATTGGTCGATTCATAACCCGTCAAAAGTTGGTAAAATCCGTCGAAGAGCATCGGGCTACAGAGCACAATTCCAACCCCAAGCCATGTGATGAGCCTTCGGTTATTTGCATAAACTGGAATCAACCAGGACGATGGAAGAAGAGAGAGGCAGGTGTCCTTTACAGTCCAACGGTTCCATCCTCGCTGAGTAAAGAGCAGACCACCCATGAATAAGCCGAAGAAGATGCCAAGGTCTCTTGTGCAGAATGGCGTTTGATTTTCATTAAATTCAAGAGAACGCTCATGCTTTTGATGACAATTTAAATCTCCAAAAGCATAGACTACTGCAGCATAAGGATTCATTTCACTCCAAACATAACCCTGATGCCCATGTGAATCGTTACCATGCGAGTGGTTGGATTTGACCAGATTCCCATATGAACCAGCCCCGTCTTTTGAGTAAAAATCAATCACGTTAGCACGACCTTCAACGTTCTGAACGGTACCAGGTTCAAGGGTCAGGGGTGCGAGGAAAAAGGATAGAACCAAGAATCCCGAAATGCCGAGAACCCATTTGCCAATCTTCACCTCCCTCCTTCGGTCATTGAGACCGTTGCGCTCCATGGCCTCTCGTGGGTACGCCCATCTATTGATTTATTCCCGCTTTGAGGCAAGCCTTCATTTCAAATGCCCCTCATCAGAACATATGGCCGAGGAACTTCCACCCCGAATTGGCCTTATCACCGGATTACAAGCTGGAGCCTTCATCGGACTCTTTCTGGGATTCTCCCTTGCTGTTGTTTCTGCACTCACAGACCCAGATGAACTTGTGCGTCTGCTGGAATTGATGTGCCTAACCCCAATCATTTGCGCCCTCCTCCTCGGCCCTTTCTTAGGGTGGAGGCGTTCACCCCTCTACAGTAAAGAAGACCCGCTTGATGAAGCGAGAGCCTGTTTGGAACGCTTCAACGAGGGCCAGGGTAAATGGAGAGTGCTTAGTCACGTTCGAGGCGATGGGAGGGCGGTACGCATTGACCTCCATAATTCAACCCAGGCACTTGCCATTGTCCAAGCCACACTTCCAATGACCGATAGACATACGATCCGTTACATCGTTGGCCGAGGTGAACAGCGAAGCAGAAGTCCTGAATTACGCAACCAAGTGCTAGGCTATGTTGAACAACACATCCCATTGAATCGTAGAAGAAGAACCTCTTCTTCCATTGAAGTCCTCCCTCCGTCGGTAATAGAGCACATGGAATCTACCAATGTGATGCACCGTAGATTGTTTTACCTCTTGCCAATCATTCTTATCTTCGCCTGGCTAGAGATGCGATGAAACGATGCGTGATGAAAAGAACAGCCCTATGAGGGAGCGCAGATTGGCAGTCACATGGCAGGGGAACTTGACAGGGCCATGGGCCGTCTCAAGCACCGCGACATTCGGACCAGAAGGCGTGCCGTACGAACCTTGGTTGAGTTGGAAGACCCTGAATCACTCAAAGCATTCAAATCGCTCTTGAACGATGAAGATTCATGGTTCGTGTCTAAAGCCCTAGATGCTTACCGACGATGGGCACCAATTGTTGGACTTGATGCGGTAGAGGATTTAACCTCCCATTCGTCGCTTAATGTTCGCCGGTGCGGAGCCAACCTCCTTGATTCCTTAGGGGAAGATGGGATCTCTACCGCCACCATGATGCTCGATGATGGTGATTCTGTTGTTCGTAGAAAAGCTGCTGATGCTTTGCTAGCACACGGAAATTCTGAAGCGATTAAAGCCATGCATCACCATGCCAACGATGCGATTCGAAGCCTCGCTATGCGGCACCAATCTTGCACCACGGAACAACTTCTTAACGGACTCAGTGATACATCCAACACGGTCCAAATTGAGGCTTTACGAGCATTATTGAACCGTAATGAAGCAGTTGATGTTTCGGTCATTATGCCATTTTTTAGCGTTCAATCTGAAACCGTAAAGTTGTTCCTTTGGGTTGCCAAGCATCACCCGAGCAATCTCCCAACATTGGCTGAAAAACTCGGCCCACAGCACTTTCACGATATTACAAAGCATCTTAGAACGAACGTTGAAAGTTCTAGTGATGTCCTCATTGACACGCTTCTCGAGGCAAACATGCATTCTATCGTCGCTCGCTGGCTCATGGGCAAGGGAGCCAAAGAAGATGAGTTGCGGTGGGAAATGATCGGAAATGAAAAGGTTGACATCATCGAGCGAAGTAAATTACTCGAACGCTTATTGGGCAGAGCAAATGAACCCGAACTACAAGTCAATGTTGAGAAATTCATGGCGTCCAATCCTCCTGACCTTCTCAAGGTGGCGTGCGAGAACCTATCAACCGCCGCAAATGAACTCTCATCATGAGCAGGGAGAACTCAGGTCTAACGTTCACAGCCGACGCTACAGATGGAGCACAACATCACCTTCATGTTGGCGTTTCAATAGAAGGGCCTTTTCTCGGGCGAAAACTCGTTTTGCGTTTCCCTCGCTGGGTCCCTGGGTCGTACTTTATGCGTGAACCAATGCAACATCTCTTCAATTTCTCAGCGATTTCGTCTGCCGGAAAAGAACTGCGATGGAAACGAATAGGGGTTGATGGGGTCGAGCTTTCCGTTCCCCAAAACACTGAATCAATACGGACGAGTTACACTATTCTCGCTGCTGAGTTAAGCGTTCGGTCCACACACTTGGACGCTAGCCATCTCCACTTGATGCCCCCGTTCACATGGATGATGCCAGAAAAGGGAATCTCACAAGAGAGATTGAACATGGAACATATGATTGAATTAACCGCTCCATCTTCATGGAGTCCAGCAACGCAATTTGAGCCTTCAGGGAAACCTCTGAATAAAGGAGATGCTACCACCTGGTGCTTTTCTGCACCAAACCGTGATCATTTATGGGATGGAATCGTCGAAATCAATCAAAACGAACCAATTACACATGTTGTTGATGGAAGAACACACCATTTGAAAATTTGGGACAGCGGAGGACACGAACCCAATAAGGAGCGACTTGATTGTTTTATTCTTGACATGGAACGAATCATCAAGGAACATCATGCCCTCTTTGGGTTACCAAAATGGGGCACATATACCACTGTTCTCCACCTCACAGACACTGGACGCGGGGGGTTAGAACATCTCAACTCCCAGACCTCAATGATGCCTAGGAAATGCCTCTACCCCGGCCATGAGGACGAATACCGAGACCTTGTAAGTCTGTTTTCACATGAATATCTTCATCAATGGAACGTCAAACGATTGAGGCCAAAGAATTTCATTGACTATGACCTCCAAAAAGAGGTTCACACTGACTTGCTTTGGTGGTTTGAAGGTGGGACATCATGGCTTGGAGACATGCTTTGTGTTCGCTCTGGAGCTTGGACTGAAGAGGATTGGAGAAAGGATTTCCAGCGTAAGATGAAGCGTCACACGACCAAAAATGGGATGCATAGAGAATCCCTATCCGAGTCAAGTCATGACGCATGGATACACCTCTATAGAAGCGGCCCTTATACCCGTGAAAGTCAAATCTCATATTACCTAGAAGGTGAATTAGCCATCATGTGTTTGGACGTTGAATTACAGAAAAGAAGCAAGGGAGCCTATGGGGCGTGTGAATTCATGGCAGAGTTGTGCAACCGCTATGCCCTTGAGTATGATAGCAGCAATGAACTCGGAATCGATTACAAGACAATTAGAACAACCCTGAAAGAGGTCCCTGGCGGGAAGAGCCTCGGCCCATATTTGGACCGTCTTGTCCAAGATAGAAAGGCCCCTGATATCGAAAAGGCAATGAAATTCTTCCGCCTTGACATCGTTCCACAAAAGCCCGATGTTGAACCAACAGCCTGGCTGGGCGTGGGACTACGAGACCAAAAGGGGAAGGTTGTCATTACAACATATCACTCAGGCTCTCCTCTACGAACAAAAACACAAGTCGGTGACGAGTTGATCGCCATTGACAAACTTCGTATCCAGTCCTTAAGCCACCTTACATCTGTTCTCAAAGGACGACAGAACACTCAGGCATTGATAGACTTCAGCCACGAAGGAATGATGAACACTGCTGAGATCGAAATGCCAAGTCCACCCCAACATGGAATCAAATTAGCCGGGAAGGGGAACGCTGCATGGCGAGCATACATCATGACGCGTCAGGGCCGTGATTGAGCGGTTCAAGAAGAACATCAAGTGGAATGAAAATTGGTGGCGTATCATCAGCCAACGTATGCCTACTGGTTTTTGGTGGGAACACTTCTCCTGAGAGACTCATTGAAATGACATCTTCTTTACAAAGTGTCTCAAGCCCACAAGAAGGCCAAACATCAACGCTTATTTCCTCATTCCCGAGGTAATCCACGCAAAGAACTGGAACGCGGTTTAAACCCAACTCAATCGCAATAGCGTGGCGGTGATGTCCGTCGAGGATCGCCCCAGTATTGGAATCAACGATGAGTGGTTTCGTATAACCGCCCCATCGCCAGGTCATGTCAAGCAATTTCTTCTGATTTCGTGGTTTTACTGCCTCATGTGGCTTTAACCAGCTTAGAGGCACGAGTTCCACATCATCTTCTGACCATTCCATGCCTTGGCGAATACCCGTTGAGGCATAATGCTTTTTCAACCGTGGGCCCGCCATGTTCAATTGAGGCACCCATGACCATCACGCAGCAGTTGGATTTTGGTAGAGAGGCTGCTCTTGCAGGCACCCCTTGTCCCGAACCGCTTATTCGATGGATTGAGACACTCCCTGTAGACCTCATTGAAATCCATAATAAAATTGCGGAATCAGGCCACGGAGTGTGGGTCGTTGGAGGCTGTGTAAGGGACGCCTTACTCGGAGTGCTAAACGGAGATATTGACCTCTGTTCAACCTGTACTCCTGAGAAGGTCATGGAGCTCTTTAAAGAGCAGGCAATACCCACTGGAATTGAATTCGGAACCGTGACAATCAAGGGCGAAAACCAGCATTATGAACTGACAACATTACGAAGTGAGGGCATGTATCGAGACGGGCGAAGACCTGACCAAGTCACATGGGGCACTTCACTTGAAGAAGACCTTAGCCGTCGTGATTTCACCTTCAATTCCATGGCTGTGGATTTGGCCAGGAGACTGCTCTATGACCCATTCAATGGTACTAAAGACATGGAGGAGCACATCGTTCGGGCAGTCGGAGACCCGATGCAACGTTGCGATGAAGACGGTTTGCGTATTTTCCGAGCCTACCGTTTTCTTGACCGAGGGCAATTGGGGCTGTGGAACCTTGAAGGAACGCTGCATAGAGCCATGCAATCAAAGCAACCCATCCTCGCCAAAGTCGCCATTGAACGCAAATGGACTGAATTTAGAAAAATCATGATGGGTAGAAACGCCGCTGAGGTCCTTAACCTCATGATTGAGGACGGAACAATTCAGCACATCATGCCTTCTTTGCGTTTTATCAGCTCGGAACTTTTGGCTCTTTTCGGGAAACATGTCAATGATTCCTGGTTGCTGAAACATCGCTTGGGATTCCTGTTGGTGGAATTTAGTAGAGCAGAAGTAAAGCGAACTCTTGGAGACCTCAAGCTCTCAAAGTCCCTTCTGAATGAAACAATTCGATTCCATCGAAACCTCGGCACCATACCAGGCGCACATACATCTTCCCTCCGAGTATTCCGTTACTGCTTGGGAGAAGATGCCCCCCTTCATCTTGAGATTCAGGGCCTACTCTATCACGAATCAGTGAAGGTTCATGGCCAAGGCGTATTAGAGGGCAATATGAGTGAGGTGAAGCATAAATGGTCTTCATTGGATCCTCAACAAACACCCAATGAATCTCTTGTTAACGGTCATTGGATCATGATGCGGACTGGAGTTGAAAAAGGGGTGCGATTAGGTCGGCTAAAGAACTGGCTTCATCGGCTTCAAATCGAACACGATATCACTGAAGTGAACGGAATTGAACAACACCTTTCACGTATTCCATGGCAACATGGCGACCCATTGAAGTGGCCTCAACTTCATTTTCCTTGAAGACAACGCGGCATCACATTGATGGTAGAGACGGTTCTGCCTTTGTAACATGGCAGAGAAAATTTTGCTTCCCCCCCGTCCAACTTTTGATGGTCAAGTCGTTGCATTAAAACAACGCATGGAGAGCATAAGCGCACAAAACCGGATGGCCCGACTCCTCAATCAAAACTTCAACACCTGGCTGAATGGTTCCTCAATGTCCGCTTTAAGCCTCACCCAAGAGTTGGACAAAGACAAAGACGGCATTATTTCCGCTGATGAATTTTCAGATATTCTGTCAAAAATGACCGGTGAACGCCCCCCTGAATGGGTGGTTGAATTGATGTTCTCCTTTGTAAATGCAGACCCCGCATCAGGAATCCCTGTTGCAGATTGGATGGCCTTCCTTGCTGCAAACGGCTTAGAAATTCCAGAATCCATGTTTGAGTTGGACATCCCGCTCGCAGGAACGCTCACCTCGGAACGAGCGCTTTATCTCATCGACCAGCCAATCGAATTAACAGCAAAATTCTCGCTTGAAGTTGAATCCTATTCCATTACAATTCTACAAGATGGCGTCTCCACCCCAGAGACATTTACTACAACTTTAGAAGAAATGGATTACCCAAATTCGGACCAGTTCATTTTGGAACCAGATGAAGCAGGTGGATACAAAGTCAGTCTTTCTGTTCTCGGCAAACATCTCGACACCATCAGCATCACTGTTGAAGAGCCTATTGAAGAGGATTGGCCCGAAGATGAAGAAGTCGTAGAAGAACCACAACCAGTGCAAGAAGAACAACAATCGGCTCCACCATCCGTACAGTTGTCTGACTTCATTTCGGTGGTTGAAAAAACAAGATTGAGAAGTGATGCTATGAAGATCATTGAAACCGCTCCAACCTATACACTCAATGGAATGGTGAAGGATGTCAGTAAAACTTTACTTGGCGAAGGCGAGGTCAGAGGAGGAGTAACTGCACGCTGTGTTTCAGCTGACGGAGCAATCGTACAAGTGATGATGAAGCGAACTGAAGAGTCGATGTTTGCCGAGGGGCAGTATGTTTCGCTCACAGTTCAACCGACCATGTGGTCAGTTGCAGTGCGTGAACTGATTTGCAGGGAAGTTTGATTCACTTTAGGGCACGGGAAATCACAATACGCTGGACTTCCTGTGTACCCTCATAGATTTGGGTAATCTTAGCATCACGGAAGAATCGTTCCACTGGGAATTCTTTGGTGTAGCCGTAGCCCCCAAGCACCTGAATGGCTCGTTCAGAAACCCACATTGCAGTGTCACCTGCAAATAATTTCGCCATACTCGCTTCTTTAGAATGACGAGGGCCGCCTGCATGGTAATGTTGTTCCTTGGTCCATGCTGCTTTGTAGACCATCAATCGTGCTGCATCAATTTGAGTGGCCATGTCTGCAAGATAAGCCATGATCATTTGATGGTGAGCGATTGGTTTTCCAAATGCTTCACGCTCGTGAGCGTATTTTAGTGCAGCTTCGTAGGCACCCTGTGCAATCCCAAGAGCCTGCGCAGCAATACCAATACGGCTGTTATCAAGAGCATTCATAGCGATAGGGAAACCGTTCCCTACGCCTTTTAACACGTTTTCTACAGGGACCTTGCAGTCGTTTAGAATGAGCGTGCAGGTGTCTGAAGAGCGTATTCCGAGTTTGTCCTCTTTCTTACCAACAGAGTATCCATCGAAGCTTGCGTCCACGATGAAGGCAGTCGTTCCTCCGTGCTTCTTGACACCGTAATCGGGATGGTCAACGTCTTTGGCGAAGAGAACAATAATCTTGGCTTGGGCTCCGTTTGTCACCCACATTTTTTCGCCGTTGAGGACATAGTGAGTTCCATCATCGGATAGCTTTGCTTTGCAAACCATCGCCGCTGCATCGGTTCCTGCACCTGATTCAGAGAGAGAATAAGCGCCCACTTCACCAGCAGCAAGCCGAGGAAGATAGGCTTTCTTTTGTGATTCATCTCCGTGGAGGGCGATGGTCATTGAGCACAAACCGACATGGACACAATACATTACTGCGAATGAAGGGTCTACACGGGCGAGTTCTTCGATAATGATGGCTTCTGAGACATCATCGACTGGAGAGCCTCCGTATTCTTCCGGAATCGTGATGCTTTGGAGTCCGAATTCCATGAACGATTCCCAGGCTTCTGACGGAGGAATTTGATGTTTATCTCGGTGCTCTACCGTTGGAGCAAGCACAGTTTCAGCGAAGTCTCGGACCATCTCACGAATCATTTGTTGCTCGTCGGTTTCTTGAAAGTTCATTGTGCCACCAACCTACGCCAAGATGCCGAGTTTCTTAACCCGTTTGTTTTATTTCCATCACCACAATTCCCCTCAGCCTTCATATACCACCCGCGTGAGCCGGAGCCTAGAGGGAAAACCATGGATGAGGAAATCGTGGAATTTGCTATTGCACACAACCGAAAATATTCGTTGGACCATCTATGGTATCAACAAAAGGACCAGAAGCTGATGATCGGAGTCAGTGAATACATGAAAGTCGAGATTGGCGATGTACTCCGAGTGATTCTACCGCAGGCTGAGACCGAGATTGACGAGGGTGGAAGCATGTTTTCACTTTGGACCGCAGACGAGAAAATCTCCCTCACATCCCCCTTCGCAGGAATCATTTCTGACGTGAACGGCGAGGTTGAAATCAGCCCGGATTTGGTCAACGATTCCGCTTACGACCACGGATGGGTCATCCTACTGGAACCCCACGAACTCAAGATGAACCCCGATGATAAGCAAGTTCTGGAAAACCTGTTGGAACCAGATGAGTACGTTGAGTACCTCGCTGAACTTTGAGATTCAACCCTAAGACCTCGGTTCGGCGTCGCTCCGTCGCTGA
>JABJFP010000306.1 GCA_018662715.1 Methanobacteriota archaeon
CAACTTGACCTAAAATCTTGGGCTTTGGAAAAAGGCTTGTGGAATACTGATGAACCTTATAATGATATGATTGTTCGTCACGCTATTGATCGTGGTTGGTTGCAAGCCAATATTGATGGAATGGAAGTAATTGAATGTATAGACTAACTGCTCATTATGACGGTAAATCTGTAACAAAAATTTTCAACTGTGTTCTCGACGCCGGTGAATGGCGCGAGGACATGGATGCTTTGTACGCCAAAGTTGTGTGGGTTAAAATCTATTGAGCATTAAACGGATTTATGACGACATACCACTTGACGTCTGGAAAAAAGTACTTAACGAAAACATGGATTATAGTTTCATACCAGAAGCTATGGATAATCCATGTTTTTCTAGTGTAAGCACTGTCCTTGATGTTGGGTGTGGCTGGGGAGCAAACATACGAACGCTTAAGAATAAATATAACATTAACACAACAGGCCTTACAAATTCTCTCCAGCAATTTGATTTGTTAAAAAACGAGGATATTATATTGTCTGATGCTGAAGATTATGTTCCAGATAAAGAATATGATCTCATTATGTTTGTGCAATCAATTACACATATGAAAAATTCTGTACTCAAAAACTATCAGAGTGCTACAAATAAAATTTTTATAACTGATTTTGTTTCTAATGAATATAAGTATCAGTATGATTGGGATATGCGAATTAGAACAAAAATTGAATACGAATATATGTTTAACAAAATAGGATTTGAAATTAAAGAATTTAATGTATGGTCATATGAAAAATACTATCCATTTGCACAGTATTGGCTAGATAATATTAATAAACATAAAATAACTAACGGTCACCAAATGATTATGCTCAAACGTCTTTGTGAAGATATCCTAGGAAATATGCATAGGGTACGAGACGTTTTAATGTGCGACATCTACGCAGAAAGAATTAAATGAACTTAGAACAATTTTTTGAAGAAGAAAAACATACAACCCTAGATCAAAAATGGGGAACGGATAAAGAAAAGCAAACACGCTTGAGAATTAAGCTAACCATAGCAGCTTATGCCTATGAGATTATGAACCATAGTATCATGTCTGATGCTGATTTTGATAAAAAATGTTTAGAGGTAGATCTATCTATAGACACCGGCAACACAGAACTTGATAGTTTTTTTAGAAAAGAGTTTGACCCTTCCACCGGTCAGTGGATACATAATCATCCTGAAAAAAGAAAAATTGGTTATTTGCTAGACAAATATTATAACGTGCAAAATAATTAAGTTGAGTCTCTTTTACGGAATATTTTTTCGTATTCCTCAGCATTATAACACCCACCCCTAAACAATGTTCCGTCAGGTGTACCAAACGCAAATTCATATTTGTCGTTTACAATTGGTTTTTTGGCAATGTAATTAACGAAGAGAGCGCACTCATCATGGTTTTGAAAAGTGCGTTCGCTTATATCAGGACCATAGATCTTTGTCGGATCCATGATGTTCATAGTAAACCAAATTAGGACAACGAGATCTGCCAATTACTCAGACTTCCAAATAGTCCAAGCACCCCAAGCTATTGCAATACCTGCGGCAATTTTAGCCAATGGTGCCATGAACAATACGAGCATTCCTAAGCCTACTAGGCCTACGCCATCCCATGTTGTTCTTTCTTTTAATCTGTTTTTAATCCAATTCATTGTATTCTCCTTTAAAATTTATATTCATATCCAATCACAAATCCCGGATCATCACCGAGAGGTACTGGTGACATAAAGTAATCATCATACGTTACTCTAAAGTAGGGAGAAATAGAAGTTTTGTCAGACCACTTATAGCCTGTTACTGCTCCAACTTCTACTCCAAATAAGTCATATTCTTGTCTGTAGCCACCGTATGCACTTATTTTATCCATACTATTATAATAAGCGCCGGCTATAAAATGTTCTTGTTGTACCCTTACATGGGGATGAACCGCGTTATAATCTGCTTCCATCCCTACATGCAAACTTAAAGCTACACTAAAAATCCATTCCATTTAAAACCTATCCAGGTAAGAACTAGTTTCAGCATAAGCATAGTTATCTGACTGAGTAGCTCTTAGTTTCCAATATTCATTTCGTTCGTTTGTTGATGTGCGATTCTCCTCATGCCTTTTATGAATTTCAATGTATTCTTTTAAAGTTATTGAAGAGTTGCTAATCATTTTTTACCACCTAACGTTTTTGGACTTTTTGCTTCTAAATCATTAAGGCGTCTTTCCATATCGTCAATTTTCTTTGTTACTTTTGGATATCGTTTACGCCAAGCTTCGGGATCGTCTTGTAACCATTCCCAACCAAAACGATCTACTAGATGATCTAATAGACCATCAAATTTACCCATTAAATATAAAGCAGCTTTTGTATTTCTAAACCATGCAAGAAAAGCAGCACCTAAAACTGAGCCGCCAATTGCTGTATAAATCCATAGCGTATCACCAAACATTCTTGTGAGCATTTCCATTTTATTTTCCTCTTAAATGTTTTACGTAATTAGCCATACCATGATCCAAAGCACCGTCTAGTAACCCTGAACGATATCCCCGCCATTTATCTTTAATGGCTTGCCATGTAGTAAGCTTACGAATATTTCCGTAAAAGTTGATGTATTGTAATACACCGTGATGTTTATAACCCATTATCCATAGTGGTACTTTAGTAACTATATCGTTATTATTTACAAAACGCATATGAGGTGTTGAAATATGTTTAACGAATTTACGTGTGCCAACCCTTGGTGATCCAAATGTTGTTAACTGTTCTACTTTGGTTTCTTCTTCAAATCGAGAACAAGCTATAGTAGCCATAGCGGCTCCAAGCGAATGTCCTGTTATATACAGTTTTCTTTTAGAATGACTGCGCTGATGCTTAGCAACACTTTCCCATAACTTATCAAGCTCTCCTCTAAATCCAGAGTGCACTAAACCATGTGTCATAGCACCGCGGGGAATAGCATTTAAATCAGCTAATAAGTCTGAAAGTTCGTCTGGTTCTGTACCACGAAATGCTAAAACGTATTCTTCTTTATTCCAAAATGCATGACATTGAGCACCGTCAACATCCCAAAACTTATGGCCTGTAATACCATAATCTTTATTTTTAGCTTTGGCCTCTTTACTATCAAGGTATGCCATCTCGGCCATTATAGCCATTTTAAGATTTAAATTAATCATCGTTCCCCTCCATGTTAATACAAATGGCTTGTTGGCCGGCTTTAAAATAGCCCATGCCTTTTCCTACTTCTTTACTTAATACTTGTCTTGCCT
This sequence comes from Methanobacteriota archaeon, assembly GCA_018662715.1. Classification (GTDB taxonomy): domain Archaea; phylum Thermoplasmatota; class Poseidoniia; order Poseidoniales; family Poseidoniaceae; genus Poseidonia. The sequence continues at coordinate 3,287 of JABJFP010000306.1, forward strand.
TAAAACAATCCATCATATTTGGAAAACTATTTACAGCTTCAACGTACGGAACGCCTGAATAAAAATATATAAAAGTTAGTACCCACATTATTTTCCCTTACTCAATGTTTTTAATTTGTCTTTTAACGAAGATGAAGTGGTTTTTGACGATACTCTGGATTTCGTGTCTTCCCATCGTATGTCAACACCGGACAATACCTTATGATCTTGTGGTTGTCTTTCGTTCGTGGTTGGGGTATCCACCTTATGACGTTCTCTTGCTCTGGCGAGTCGCCTTGCGGTTTCGTTTTGCTTTTGA
>JABJFP010000084.1 GCA_018662715.1 Methanobacteriota archaeon
ATCATGGAACCATCAGCATTGATCATCATGACCCTGGGGCCACCGTTTGGCCTTGAGGCAAGGTAAACGATGAGGGCTATTGGTGTAATCAACACGCCAAAGCAGCAAATTGCCCCTCCAGCAATGAGCCATGTTGAAGAAAAGAACTCGCTTTGAAACGAGTCAATTGAAACAAACCACCCAACGGTTTCACTGCAGTCTTCATCGCATTGAATATCAATAACGTACTTCTCAGTCGCATTCAATTCCCATGAAGCAACGGTCACAAAATCTGTGTTGTCTCCCGACATTGCGTCAAAATCAAGGTTACATTTTGCTTCAACAATAGGGTCGCCCACCGGCGCTGCACCAACAACTCGCTTCAGTTCGACCGTCATTTTCTCGTCTCCCTCAATTTGGTAGAACCGATAGCATGTATCTTCAACAGCCCCGGTAGGGAAACTACCGGTTCCGGTGTACTCCGCATGATTGTTTTCTCTTGGGTCAAATGCCTCAGAAACATGGGAGGATTGACTCATGAGCAAGACCATTCCAACAAGAATCATCGCCCCACCAACAGCGATAAGGCGCATGGGCCAGGGTGAACCCTTCTTCTTCGGCGGGGCTTGCATGGTGCTTTCCACACCCTCTTCCCCCATAAGGCTCGCTCATGGGCCTCAGGCCAAACCGAGTTCAGCTAATTTCTCTGGGAGATATGTGTCGGTTACGAAATCAAGTCCGTATTTTGCAAGAGATTGCTGTTCAGCCTTCTTTCCGAGTTCCAACATCATGTTGATTTGTTCCTGCCACCATGGGTCAGCGAATCGCGGGTCGGTAAGTTCCGCCTTGAGTGCCTCAACATCCCGTGGCGATAGGTCGTCATTCGGTAGGTCGTAAGCCATGATATCGTCAGCAGTGATTCCGAGATAGGTGGCGCTGGGCGTTGCCAAATATTCAGAAATGTGAGCGGTCTTGATCGCACCATACGCAATGGATGCGAAGATTCGGAATGACCACGGGTCGCCGTCAAGGAAGACAACAACAGGCAAATCCCACTCTTCGCTCATTCGCTTGAGTATGCGTCGTGTTGAGCGAGCAGGCTGCCCTTTAAGATGCAGAAGACCACAGTTGAAATCTTCATCAAATCCATTCTCAATCAATCGGTCAAACATACCACCAGTCTCAATGGCCATGATGAATTTGATGTCATGCTCAAGCAACTCAATTTTTTCGAGTTCAACGTTGTATGGTACGCCATAACCTGAATCTCCAACATCGTCTCGGGCATTGATTCTCATCCATTCACCTCTTCGGTTTCGTTCCCGTAAGGTAAGGTTTCCAATCATACGAGCCCCGTCTTCTTCTGGGCGGAGTTTGAAATCTTCGCGCAAGCATTTGGTAACGACTTCCAAATCTTCTGCTAGGTTGTTTGATTCATTTTGTGAACCGAATTTTCCTAAACCCCACGCCTCTGAAATGTAGTACATTTCTCTCAGCGTTGATGACTTTCCAGCATCGATCATTTCCTCAATAAATTCAACAACGTGCAGGGCACGAAGAAGTTGCTTGGCAGAACCAAGGCTCGTAGCGTCACGAGTTGAACGCTTTTTCCCATACTTGTAAACTCCCAATTTTTCATCAAAAGCAATGTTGGTTTTGGTCCGAACGGGAAGCGTCATTGTAGGCGCTTCGCCCTTGACAATTTTATCGTACATTTCAGCGACTACTTCATGCAGGGCAATCTTTGTTTCATCATTCGTATGAGTTCTTGACATCATTCACCACCTCCAAATAGGGTTTGCTGCCCAGTGGGCGGGGGAACTTCGGGTTCGGCTAACGGCTCGACATCATCAGATTCATCCGAAGATTCCTCTTCTTCGGTAGTTCCAACAGCCTCTTGCCTTCGGATTTCTTCTAACAGTTTTTCGTCCATCTTTGTTGCACCGATGACGTCCTGACTTCCCCGGAAAAATACATCCGTATCGGTCCAATCTCCTTTTTCCAACCCAGATAGGGTATATTTGATGACATAGGTTTGCCCCGGTTCAAGCGTATCAAGTTTCCAAGCCCAAACGCCAGTCGCCTCTTTTCTTCCACCCGTGTTGTTGTTCTCCATCACAGCACCATCACGCTCTGGCCATGACGCCAATAGTGTGTAAGAGCGTGCACGGGAGGTATAGTTGAACAGTGTAATCGACACGTCGGTTTTCTTGGTTTCCTTGTTCCACACGGTCTCTTCTTCCGCGATAACCGCGCTCATGATCTTGGTAATGGACCCTGCTAATTCGGGAACAGGCCGGCCAAGTATTTGTGCAGATTTTTCTGCAATGGCGGGTATAATATCATTTACCAACTCGAATTTTTCTTGGGTTTTCGCCATCTTTTTCTTCTTCTCAAGATGCTTTCGCAACCCACGCCCCATCTCAAGGAGGGCTTTTCTAGTCTCATCCAATACTTCGCTGTTATCGGCTAGGGCTTCTTTTGCTTCAGATGTGAATTGAACGTTAGTGCTTGCAAGATGAACAAGTATGGCCGCAGGACCCTTTGGAACTCCTCTCCCTCCGGCTTGGTCTAATCCGTACTGCCGCCAATCAACTGATTCAATTGCCTTGGTCAGCAAACAGCCACCTTGCTGATACATTAGGGGCACACGGTTTGCAAACCGTAGAACTTCAACAGGCTTGTCCGCTAGCATTCCTTCTCCAAAGATAAGTCCAACTTCAACCTGGTACGGGTTACCTTGTGTTACCGTTGGAGACCGAGTCATGGTGGTAACGAATCGCGAGTCGATGGTCTTTGACAATCCTTTCTTGATGAGGAGTTCTTCGATTGGAGAAAGACAATTTGTCGGTGGATTGAGAAGTTTAACGGGCTTGTTGTTCAATGTCCTTTCTCCTTGAAAAGCCTCAAGCAGCGCCCTATATTGCTCCGGTTTGAGGGATTTTGGTTTTGCCTTTTCGCTAATCTCTGCGACGTCTAATAATTCCTTAGCAGCACGCGTTGACATACCAGAAAAATTGTTTCTAAGAAATACGGTCATACGCGAATCGGTGGATTCAGTACACATGCGCTGCAATGTCCCAAGGTGAATACCGTGTGGGTGTGGTTTGATACTCTCAACCTTTGTTGGGAGACGCTCAGTTACACGAGGCCAATGATGGACTTCCCCCTCAGGGTCGGTGAAGGTGATATCTGCGTGAGGGTTGACGATACTGGTCATGCGAAGATATTGGTAGACGCTTTGTCGCCCCTTCTGGTATTTCGCTTTCATACGGGTGGTGACTTCAAGTCCGTGTTCTTTGAAGGAACCATCTGGGTTTTCCCAAATCTCCCGGCTTTCGTTGGATTTTGTAGCTTTGTTTTTCCTTGTATCAAGGCCGATATCAACGATGGCAGCCGATGCCTCAGTAGCAATTTTCGAACGCACATGGGTTTTCCTACCCGTTGTGAGTTGACTGTACATGACTACTCCAGTAATTCCGATTCCTTGTTGACCTCTTGATTGGCGAATTGCATGGAAGCGAGAACCGAACAACAACTGTCCAAACACTTTCTCAATACTTCGTTGCGGAATACCGGGTCCGTTATCTTCGGATTTGAGTTCTAAGATGTTCTTTTTATCATCAATTTTTGTTATTTGAACACGTATTTTTGGAAGGATGCGGGCTTCTTCGCACGCATCGAGTGAGTTGTCGACGGCTTCCTTTACTGCTGTGATAAGGGATCGGGTGAGTGAATCAAACCCTAAGAAGTGCTTATTTTTCTCAAAAAATTCCGAAATTGCAACTTGCTTTTGGTTTTGGGCCATTCGTTCTGCAGTTCCTGACATGCGCACACCACCCTACCGGTCCTCCTTCGTCTTGATGACGTCGGGCCGACAGATGGCTTACCCGCTTGTTTGAGGGTACATATACAAAGCAGTAAGATTGGGATGAAGCCTTCCCATTTTGGGGTCAAAAACCTACGCGGAAATCAAACAAAGAGTTCCGGATGCCACGAGGAGATGACTCCAGTGAATGCAGATGCCGCGACGGTCAATGGGCTTGCAAGATACAATTTCCCTGGCCCAGAACGCCCTTGGAAGTTACGATTGATAGCCGAGACAGTAACCTGGTCAGGAGTGATTGAAACACCTGGGCCAGCCCCAATGCATGCTCCACAGCCGGGGTCAATCAGGTTGACGCCAACGCTTTGGAAGAGCTCATGCCAGCCCTTGTCTTCAGCGAGTTGTTTGACTTGTCCAGACCCATATTGGATGAAGAATTCAACACCCTCTTTGACCTTGAGACCAGCTTGTTGGGCAGCCTCACAAACTTCAGCATAGTAGGCAATATCATCTTCTTTCCCCGCAGTACAGGAGCCCCCGTAAGCGATATCGATGCTAACTTGACCGATGTCGCTGATGTTTGCCCCATTTGTTGGGTCACTTGGAACGCCTTCGTCCGGGTTGCCCGGGTGGGCGACCATGGGGACAATCGTTGAGAGGTCAATCACATGGACGCCACCGTCATAATGTGCGCCAGGGTCAGGGTGAACCGAACGCGCTTTCTGACCTTCAACTGTTAGGTGAGGTTGAGCTGATACCATCCAATCGTAAAGGGCATCATCGGCTTCACAAATACCAGTTCGACCTGAGCACTCTGTAGCCATATTGCACAGGGTTGCTCTTTCGTCAATAGAGAGCGATGTAAGACCTGGGCCTCCA
>JABJFP010000085.1 GCA_018662715.1 Methanobacteriota archaeon
CAACATGTCCGTGGAAAATACACGGCCTCGGATTTCATCTTCGACCCATTGTTGAGTGAGAATGGTAGATAGCACCCAATTTGCTCCACTGGCACTATGCGCAATAACAACGAGGACAACAGTAAGCCACAGTGTGATGTCAAGTGTAAGGCCAACGAGCAGGTAGAAGAATCCAGACGCTATGATCAATTGACCAACAAGGGAAGGCCAACGATTTGGGTTTGTAAATACATTCCGAGCCAATATTGGACCGAGGCCCGTTCCCAAACCGCGGGCAAAAAAGAACAATCCAAATCCAAATGCTGCTCCAAAACCGGTAAGGTCTGCTCCCATTAGGACCAAGTAGACGCCAGCCAGTCCACCGCCAGCAATGTTCCATGATGCTTTAGCAAACACAATTCTAAACAATCTCGGTTCGCTACGAATTCGTTTCCAACCTTTGACAATATTCGCAAATGCGGTGGAGATGAGTGGGCCGTCCATATCGACATCCCGTTCTTGTGGAAGTTTAAGTCGTATCAAGAATAGAGTGCCAACAAGGAAGGTTATCGAATCAATAATGAACGCTGCATCTACCCCCCACACAGACACGACTATTCCACCAAGCATTGCACCAATACACAATGCTGTTGACCACGATGCGGCATCAAGCGCATTGGCTGTTGCGAGGTCTTCTTCATCCACAACGTTTGGTAGAGCCGCCCGTTCAGCAGTCATGTAAGCACCATGGAGCATCATCATCAACCCAGATAAACCAAGCATCCAAACCATATCTTCTGGCCCATCAACCATCAAGAAGCCCAACGCAAGAACACTTTGTGCTAGATTTGATACCACCATGAGTGTTTTTCGATTAAATCGATCTGCAAGCAGGCCAATGATGGGCTGTAAAAGGGCAAAACTAAGCATGCGTACTGTGAATAATACCCCTAGTAGAAATTCACTATCCGTATATTCTAGGATTAAGAAGAAGAGTGCAATTGTATTGAACCATTCTCCTAGCATGGAGATGACTGCAGCGATCCACAAACGTCGAAAATCTTTGTTTCGGGATACGAGTTCAACATAGGATTTGTCAGTCAAGGTTCATTCCTCCTCGCCACCTATGGAAGTTGAACTGACCATTGAACATACAATCCATTTTGAAGTAGGTGTATTGGATTGTTCAGCCGTAGAATGCAATGGAACGAGACTGTTGGCCTCTGGGAAATATGTCGCAATATTTCCCGATGGTATAGGATAAGGAACAATGAGCCAATGATCCGAATGGCGTTTTTCACCAAGGAAATGGCTTGTTATGTTGACTTCTGTACGAGCCTTCCAGCCTCGCTCAACCATGTCATTAGCGTTCATAAAGACAATGCGGCGGTTCCCTTTTACGCCTCGGTACCTGTCGGAAAGGCCGTAAATTGTTGTATTGTATTGGTCGTGACTTCGGAGTGTCATCATCACATACTGATCATCTTCAACCTGAAGGTTAGGTAAATCATGAACGGTAAAATGGGCTTTCCCGTCAGGTGTAGAGAAGGATTGGGAATCTCTTGGAGGATTAGGTAATTCAAACCCATTGGGTCTGCTGACACGGTCATTGTAGTTGTCAAAACCAACTAAAGATGCCTCCATGAGGTCGCGTATCTTACTGTAATCTTGACCGAGTGCTCTCCATTCCAGGTGCTTTACTCCTAGAGTAGATTCTGCAAGTTCTGCAACAATCCAGGGTTCGCTCTTAAGTGAGGTAGAGGCTGGTTTTAGTCCTCCTTGAGAACGATGAACAACACCCATAGAATTTTCAACAGTCACAAATTGTTTGGTTCCATTTTGAATGTCAAGCTCAGTTCTCCCAAGGCATGGGAGGATAATCGCAGTTTCTCCCGTAACGAGGTGAGACCTGTTGAGTTTTGTTGAAACCTGCACGGTCATTGGAATATTCTGTAGGCCCCGTGAAGTAACATCTGTATCTGGTGTAGCAGATAGGAAATTTCCACCCATGCAGAAGAAGAAGTCTATTTTCCCCTTGTCCATCGCATCAATGGCTCGTACAACATCGTAGCCGTGCTCTCTCGGAACCTCAAACTCTAATCCTTTTTCGAGTCGGTCAAGGAAAGCGTCGGATGGTGCTTCCCAAATTCCTACTGTACGGTCGCCTTGAACATTTGAATGGCCCCTGACAGGGCAGAATCCTGCCCCCTGTCTGCCTACGTGTCCGCCCATTAACAACAGGTTGACGACTTCCTGAATCACTGCTACGCCATTTCGATGTTGAGTTAATCCCATCGCCCAACAAGCAATGGTTGCATTAGACTTGGCCAACATCAGCCCTGCAGTCTCAATTTCCTTTCTTGTAAGTCCTGAATCTTTAGTAATTTCCTCCCAGGTTGTGGATGCGGTTTTTGCAATCATCTCATCCATGCCTTTTGTCTTTGAAGATACAAACTCATGGTCAATGGCGTCTTGGTCAATTTGAATTTTTAGCAGACCTTTGATCAATGCAGCATCACCACCAATACGAACACCAAGGTGCAAATCCGCCAATGTTGTAGATTTCAAATTCCCCTTCATGTAATCTTGAGGATGCTTGAATTGCATAAGTCCGGCCTCGGGCAATGGATTCACGTGGATGATCTTGGCGCCTCTATGTTTTGCATCCCTCAATGCCGTTAACATTCGTGGATGATTCGTCCCTGGATTTTGGCCAATTACCATGATGACGTCTGCGTGATTGAAATCATCCAAAGATACAGTCCCCTTCCCGATTCCAATTGTTTGCCCAAGACCTTTTCCACTGGATTCATGACACATGTTTGAACAATCGGGGAGGTTGTTTGTACCGTATGCACGCACAAATGCTTGGTAGAGAAATGCCGCTTCGTTGCTGGTTCTTCCCGAGGTGTAAAAGGCGGTTCGATTGGGGTCTGTAATCGAATTCAGATGGTTAGAGATTCGCGTGAAGGCATCCTCCCACGATATTTCGGCATAATGTGAAGATCCTTTTTCGAGGATGACCGGGTGGGAGATTCTACCTTTCCGATTGAGTTCATAATCGCTTAGTGATGAGAGTTCCTTTACCGAGTGCTTAGAAAAGAAATGAGGCGTGACATGGGCTTTCATTGCTTCATCTGCAACCGCCTTTGCTCCATTTTCACAGAACTCGAATGTAGTTCTATGCTCTGGGTCAGGCCAAGCACAACCTGGGCAATCAAACCCTTCTTTTTGGTTGACCATTGTGAGATTCTTAATGGTCTTAGCAACTCCCATTTTAGAAATCCCGTGTTTCGCGGAAGAAAGAACTGCTGGAATCCCAGCCGCTTTTGTTTTGGGCTTTTTCAAATGGAGCGCATTTGTGTCAATTGGTGTTCGTGCCTTTACCTGACGTTCCATTGACATACCTCAAACCGACCGAGATGACATCCCTTCTCAATCCTTTGTATGAAATCTCCCGTCAACCGGTCCTATTACGACTGATTTTCCATTGCGCACAAACGATACGAGCGTGATGTTCGCGGCCCGAGCTGTTTTTGCAGCAAGGGATGATGCAGCCCCCACGGAAACAATTACTGGTATGTTGGATTTTGCAGCCTTCATGACTATATCCCACCCACATCTTCCAGAAAGGAACATTGCTCGGATCGACTGGGTAGTGCCGGAAAGGAATGTTGCTCCAATGACTTTGTCTACTGCATTATGTCGCCCAATATCTTCCTTTACATCTAGCGCTCCGTCATTGAATAATAGACCGGCACCGTGAACCCCGCCGTTTTTTGAAAATTCAACTTGTTCAGCCCTCATTTTGTCTAGTAGCAATATGAGTTCGTGCATTGAATACAACTCAGATGGATTCGAAACAGTAGGGGTTCTGTCAATCAAATCTGACAAATCATTTTGATCGCAGGCACCACAGGAACTTACGACGATATTGTTTCTCTTGGTATTCAGTTCCACTTTTTCATTCAAAAGATTCACACTGATTCCAGTGGAATTTTGGTCTATGGAAATATTTGGCTTTGTCGTTGGAGTCACGATGTCATATTCAGTGTAATAATGACCGCAGAGTAATTCTTCAAGGTCACGATTAGATGCGAGTAAGGAAGTTATTTTTTCCCCGTTAAGACAAAGATGAATGAGGGATTCATCGCCTAGGAACTCCTTCTCTAGACTCATTTTACCATCATTCCATCGGTGAACGACGGTGGAGAGGGAATCTTCGATGTTCATTCCTCCTTTGAAGGGTCGATATCTACGTCAAAGAATTCAAATTGCGTTGCAACGAGTTCCTCGCTCGTTTTTGCTTCAGCATAAGCATCTAGAGGCTCTTGGTTGAGTTGGAAGAATCGTTCACCCCAACGAAATGCGCCCAAAACCTCGCTTGCCTGTTCCTTTCGCCCTATGAGGTAGAGTATGGTCGCCAATGCTTCGGCAGTGGTCAATCGGCCAGGTTTGCCCCAATTTACAGGATTGGCAGCAAGGAGTAGCGGTAACATTCTTGGCTGTAGTCGTGTCTTTTTCATCACTTGTTGGACACTTGTTTCAATATGAGCCCAACTGCAATCAAGGCCAACGATTGCCCCATGCTGCTCGAGCAAAACATGGTGGTCTTCTGGACCGAATACTTTCCCGCATAAGGGTTCCAAAATGAATCCGCGCTTAGGCAGTGTTCTCAAATTCTTATGAAGCCTCAAGTTGCCTCTTTTTCCGGCTAGGACTGCCGTATTTTTTTTGGGATCGTCTTGGGCAAGCCAAATTGCATGCACCGGTATTGAGTCCATCGCAGTCACCGGGCATCGTTGAAGTAGTCACCAAATGTCATTCCACGAGAAGGGCCAGAATCCAATCGACGAGTTTCAGATGATGTATGTTCAACCATCAATGTGATATTGAGAATACGCTCAAATTTTCGAATCAATGAATCAGTAGGCATTTTACCCGATTCCGCCGCCTTGATGACATTGACGGTCTCAGCCATCTTTTTGCCGAGTTGTTGGTGAGATAGGTTCATTTTTTTGCGTGCGGTTGAAATACGCTTTCCGAAGTCTTCTGCAAGTTCTTTTTCACCTCGTGACATCAGGTCATTTTTCTTTCGTGGAGCAGAAGGCCGAGGATGAGCCGCCATGGACCGTGCTTTTGCAAGGCCGGGTGCTACGGTCTTTGGAATCAAGTTCATCTTGTCAACGCATCGGCCACAGGCTGTGACCTCCGTCTTACCGGTTTTAACGCTCCTAACGCTCACTTTCATCGCCCCGCAAAGTTCACAATCACCCAATGCAATTCCTCCTCATACAGTTACTGATGGTGACAACCTTTGAACCCTTTGACACGGCTGTTTTCGCAAAATACAATCGCTGAGTTCATACAGTGTGGGCATTTGGATTATACTGAATAACATGGGGACCGATGTTGATAGGAACGACAGAAGCATGCCTAATACTCAGGATGACGACATCCGAGAGTTGGAGGAAGCTTACGCTAAATTACGAGACGAATCTCAACAATTGATTAACGAGCGCACATCTCTTGAATCTGAGGTGCGTACGCTTCGTAAAAAGGTCGAGCGTTTGGATGAAAATGTCAATCTCCTGAAGATGCCACCACATATAATCGGCCACCTTCAAGATGTATTGGATCATGAACGAGCCATCGTACGTTCATCCAACGGAACGGTGTTCCAAGTATCTCTCAACCAGCGTCTCGATCCTGATAAACTCAAACCCGGAACCCGTGTGGCCCTTAACCAAGACAGTTTGTCCGTGATTGAAGTGCTTCATGAGGCATGGGATCCAATGGTCAGTGGAGCGGAAATGGTGGACAAACCGGACATTACTTACGCTGAAGTTGCAGGTCTTGCTGAACAAGTGGAATCTGTGCGAGAAGCCATTGAACTACCGCTTGTGAAGCCTGAACTGTTTGAAAAAGTAGGGATCGTTCCACCAAAAGGAGTTCTCCTTGTCGGCCCACCTGGGTGTGGGAAAACTCTCCTCGCAAAAGCGGTAGCAAACCATACAGATGCGACATTTATTCGCATGGTTGGAAGTGAACTTGCACAGAAATACATAGGTGAAGGTGGCCGCATGGTTCGCGAACTATTTTCTCTCGCCAAAGAAAAGGCACCGAGTATAATTTTCTTAGATGAAATAGATGCAATCGGTGCTAAGCGATTGGATGGTTCAACAAGCGGAGACCGTGAAGTTCAGAGAACATTAATGCAATTACTTGCAGAATTGGATGGTTTTGATGCACTCAACGATGTTAAAATTATTGCAGCTACAAACCGCCCCGATATTCTTGATGACGCGCTATTGCGACCCGGTCGGTTTGACAGGGTGATAGAAATCCCAATTCCAGATGAGGATTCAAGAAAAGCTATTCTCGAAGTACACATTAAGGGAATGAATACCCAACGCATTCAAATGAAAAGAATTGTAGAAAAAACCCAAGGATATTCTGGTGCCGAACTCAAAGCAACTTGCGTGGAGGCAGGAATGATTGCAATTCGAGATAACCGTTCTACTGTTACCAACGCAGATATGCTCGCAGCAGTTAGCCGACTTGACCGGAAAAAGTCACAAGGCGCTGGCCAATCATCCCCTGAAGCATTGTATTCTTGATGAATTAATTACAAACAACATTCAAAGGCCCCATGAGCAGGCAACACGGCATGGGCAAGCGATTGATCGAATGCGTACCCAATATTTCAGAGGGCCGTGATACGAACCTCATCGATGAAATTGTTGCTTCGGCACGGGCGATAGACGGATGTCATGTTCTTGGTGTTGAGCCCGATCAAGATTACAACAGAACCGTCATCACACTTGCTGGCGAACCGGAGCCGGTCATGGCTGGAGCCATTGCATTGATTGAACACAGCGTGAGGGTTCTTGACATGAGGACACATTCTGGGGAACATCCAAGATTAGGGGTCGTTGACGTGTGTCCATTTGTTCCATTGAAAGGCGTCTCGATGGATGAATGTTCTCAGATGGCTCGTGATGTTGTAGCACATCTGGCAGAGAGTACCGGGGCACCAATGTTCCTCTATGGCGGAGCGGCTACGCATCCGGAACGTGAACTCCTTTCGACCTTAAGGAAAGACCAATATGAAGGTCTTGAGGCAAGGCTATCGGGGCAAGAACATCGTCATTCAGAATTCACCCAATATCCCGATGCCGGGGCCACTCAATGGAATGATGTGGCCGCTCGTGCCGGAGGAATCACAGTTGGTTCACGTCCAATCCTAGTGGCTTACAACGTCAATGTGGAAGAAAAGGATGCACGTGTATCAAAGAAAATAGGTTCGCTGGTGCGCTCAAGTGGAAGGTTACTCAAATCAAGCAATGGCACATCAGTACGCGTGAAAGGTATGTTACCAATGGTACAAGGAATGGGAGTTACCCTTGAGGAATTGAATATTTCTCAGGTCTCAATGAATTTGAGAGATGTTGAATTGTGCCCGCTTCACATGGCATTCAAAGCTTGTGAGTCATTAGCGAGCGACCATGACACCCGCCTCCTAGGTAGCGAAATCGTGGGCTTGGTCCCTCTCAAGGCAATGCTAGAGGCCGGAGCGTATTTTGACCCTGAAGCTGAGGATGAAACCGACTTGGTGGCTGGTGCGATTAAAGGCCTAGGATTGAATCAATTGCATTCTTTTGACCCATCGAAAGGAATAATTGAATGGGCAATAGAAAAGGAGCTGATGGAATGAATTGGATGGATATGACACAACGAGAATTTCAAGCCGCACTTGCATCTTCATCACCAACGCCTGGTGGTGGGACTGCATCGGCCATCGCCTTGGGGCAAGCTGCATCCTTGGCTTGTATGGTGGCAGACCTTACTCTCGGAAGTGAAAAATGGTCTGCTGGTTGGCCGGCCGCTGAGCATGTTCAAGAGATAGCAATTCCAATGATGACTCGTTCTGGAATTCTTGCAGAAGAAGACAGTGACGCGTTTGATGAAGTCATGGCGGCATTCAAAATGCCTAAAAGTTCGGATTCAGAAAAGACACACAGAAGAACTGCGATAAGAAGTGGGACCTTACAGGCAGCAAAGGTCCCATTTGAAACTGCGGAGGTAGCACTTGCACTCCTCAAAGCGCTAACTGAACTGGCAGTGCACGGTAATGCAAACGCAGTAACTGATGTTGGTGTTGCAGGACTTCTTGCGAGTGCAGCAGCAAAAGGTGCTCTCTTTAACGTGGAAATTAACCTTCAGTCGTTGCCAGACGATATGGGTGTGGCTCTACGAGAAATGATGCCAGGAATGCTGCAACAAGCAAAATTGGATTCACGCAGTGTTATGGAAGCCGTTCGCACTCGTATGTCAAATTGATTAACGAACTTGAGAGCCTTGTGAGATGTCACCATCAATGGTGATGAGTTTTACATTACCCTCACCATCGTCAGCCGCTAACATCATGCCTTCCGAGGTAATACCTCTCAATGAACGAGGTGCGAGGTTGGCAACGAACACAATCGCTTTACCAACCATTTCGTCAGGCTTGTAGTATTCCTTCAACCCAGCACAAATTGTTCTGCCTTCCTCGGTTCCATCATTAATTTTGACGACATAGAGGCGGTCCGCGTTCGGGTGATCATCAACAGAATCTATTGTCCCAGTTCTCAAATCAACACTCATAAACGATTCAAAATCGAGGTATGCTATCCCTTCTACTTCTTTCACTTTCTTACCACCTTTCTTCTTTTTCTTGCCACCTTTGACACCATGAACAGTATCATCTTCTGCAGGTTTTTCTTCGACTAGGCCTTGTTCAACAGATAAAATTTCATCCAAATCAAGGCGTGCAAATAACGGCGCAGGGGTTTCGGTGAGCCACCCGAGCGTTGCCGACCAATTCGTGGCTTCAGACCATCCTATGTCAGCCACATTCCCATCTAACCCGAGATTATCCCAAAGGCGTTGCGCCGATGTTGGCATGAACGGCTGAGTTGTGATAGCCAAGAAACGTGAAATTTTCCAACAAAATGCGAGGGTTGCTAGACTTTCTTCGTGCCCATCTTGTGGTTCTTTGAGATGCTTCCAAGGTGCTGCTCGCTGTAAAATTTGATTCCCGTATTGTGCAACGTTCATGACTTGTCTTAGCGCTTCTTTGTATCGGTGGCGTTCAAGAGATTCAGTAATAGAGCCAAGAGCCCGTTCTAATTCTTGCTCGTGTTCTCGGACGCAATCATGATTTTCATGTGGTGTGAAGGGTGAACAACCAGGTTCTGTTGGTAGCCGAGCCCCCAATGTCAAGACTCTGTGTACGAAATTGCCGTACGCCGCAATCAGTTCAGAATTGACCTTCTCAACGAAATCAGGCCAATTGAAATCAGTATCATGATTTTCGGGCATGTTAATGCTAAGGTAATATCGGAGGGTGTCCGGGTCGTAACGTTCCAAAAATGATGGAAGCCAGACTGCATGCTTACGTGATTTTGAGAATTGTCCACCGGCCAACATAAGATACTCCATGGCCGGGACATTTGCCTCCAATGCGAAGTCCCCTGGTCCGGGCATTTCAATCGGGTCCGCAGATGATTTACCATTGGCAGCGTGATTGAGACCCAAAATTAGAGCAGGCCAAATGACCGTATGGAATGGAATGTTGTCCTTGCCTAAGAAATAGAGATGGCGAGGTGTTGTTCCTTCATCTGATACGGACCACCATCGTTTCCAAGCATGAGCCCCGTCTGGATGGGCATTTGCTGCCGCAATATCTTCAGACCAAATTCTGGCACACGTTGAATATCCTTGCACGGCTTCAAACCAAACATAAACGCATTTTCCTTGCCATTCATCGCCATCGAGGGGAACTGGAATCCCCCAAGATAAATCTCGTGTCACAGCTCGTGGCCGCAAGCCCATATCTAGCCATTGTTTTGTCATGGCTTTCACGTTAGATTTCCAGACCGATTGACGCTCAGAAGCGTGTGCTGTAAGGGCATCTTGAAAGAGATCAAGTCGGTAAAAGAGATGTTCGGTATCACGAATTTCAACTTTTGAATCAGGATTCATTTTAGAAATTGGATTTTTCAATTCCACGGACTCATAGGTCGCACCACATGCGTCACATTGATCGCCACGTGCGCCTTCTTCACCGCAAGCTGGACAATTCCCCTCCACATACCTGTCAGGAAGGAAGCGCCCGGAACCATCGTCGTGAAGTTCGTAGTACTGCTCCATTGTTTTTCGCTCAAACAATCCTGCTTTTTCCAGG
>JABJFP010000086.1 GCA_018662715.1 Methanobacteriota archaeon
CAGTGAAGTCCAGTGCTTCCAAGGCATAACGGTCTCTTTTCCCTTCGATGATGACGGGCCATCCATGACGGTTTTTCGCTCGTGCTTCCCCTAAAGCGAAGCCTGCAATTTCAAAACGTTCCGCTGCGTTTCCACTGCCAAGAGGTGAACGATGCTTTTGATCTCTCAATCTTCTTCCTCCAATACGGTTTGAAGCTGTTCAACAAAACGCGTAGCATGCGTCGATTCTATGCGTATTTTCTTCATCCGAGATGTCAATCCACTGATGATTTTGAGTTGATTCTTAGGAACATCGAAGGCCTTTGAAAGGATATGCAAGACGGCATTGTTCGCCATTCCTTTTTGTGCTTGAGCGCGAACCGCAATGCTCACGCATCCTCTCCATTCGTTCACGCCGAGTATACCTTGCCGCTTTGCCCCAGGTTGCACCTCGACATCAACCGTCACAGCACCATCGAAGGTGGACTGGAGGTAGTGTGAAGCGCTCATCAATCTCCACATGACGGGGCCATATTTCAACTTGCTAACCTTTGGCGTCCTTCGGCTCAAAAAACAATGCTTAATAAGGGCGAAAACTAAGGGCGAAGAGTAGCAAACAAAACGCTACACTGTGAGCATGCCGCAAGGATGCTGAACAGATGCTTAACCATGCCGTATTCTCCAAGGGTTTAAGGCAGGTATCACCGGCCCTCTCTTTGAGGGTAATCTATGCCTGCTGAAGACACTGTTTTCAATGTCCTGTATGACAAATATATGTTTTGGAGTATCGTAGTTGGTATCCTCACCTTCGGGTGGATGTTTATCGCTATGCTGCGTTACCGCGACGGCGTAGAACCTGTAGAGAATATGGAGAAATACCATATTGAAGTTGGTTCATTCCCTGTTGACAGCCACAACACCAAACTCGAAGTCATGTTCTATGTTTTGCCGACCATTCTGGTGGTTTGGTTGACAATGATGGCACTTGCTTCAAACACAGCCGTCTGGACCATTCCTGCAGATGAAGACACATTCAACGTCGACATTGTTGGCAAGCAGTGGTTTTGGGAGTTCCATTACCAAGAGGACTTAACCTGGGAAGATGTATCTTCGAATATCGATGTCAACTGGACTGGCAGCATGCTAATGGTTCACACTCACGGCAGCGAAGCAACCAACGTCACCGTAGAAATTGATGGCGTTGAAACCGACTATTCAATCGATCTGGCCGCAGAGATGCTCACATTATCGAACATGTATTTCGACCGTGAACTGCACAGCGTCATTACCGTCTACGATGCTGAAGACCAGTTGCTCCACACATGGGAACACTTGCCTACTGGCACAATTCTTTCTTCAGCCGGTGGACAGCATTTGATTATCCCTTGCGATGAAAGCATCACGCTTGACTTGTTTTCGCGACCTCATGATAACTCGAACCCAGCCTATGTTGGCGTTCAACACTCATTCTGGCTTCCAGAGTGGGGTGTCAAGGAAGATTTAGTCCCCGGACTTGAGGCTGGAACCGTCATGACATTCTTCCCTAACGATGCTGGAACATTCCCGATCCGATGCGCTGAATACTGCGGCCTTGACCACTCCAAGATGATTGGCAACATCGATATCGTTGCTCGTGACGGCAAAACCTGTGAATTTGATAGCTGGACTCAAAGACAAGGAGAGGGATACTGATGATGAAGCGTTTCTCTATACTTGCCCTCGTCCTCGTGATGCTGGTTGCAGCACCGCAGTTTGAAGCAATGCCAACTGGAATTGGCAGTGCAGCAGATGGAGGATGCAGTTGCCACGGAGGCGCAGCTGCAGACACTCAGGTGATTGTTACCGGTCTGCCTGAAACATTCAATGCCAGCGAAACATACTCGTTTACCGTTACTGTTCAGAACGACGTTATGGAATTGTACAACGATGGCGTCACTGAAGCAGATGGTACTGGCTGGAACGGCCATGCTGGAGGATTCCGCATTCTTTCAACCGGTGGAATGGTTTCCACTGTTGATGAGACACTCGGCCACGAAATGGATGGCGGTTTGACTCACACTGATGCAGGAAATGCCCTACGAACTTGGGACTTCGAATGGGTTGCACCTGCTGATGATTCCAAAGTTGTTGAATTCACCATTTACGGTAACGCCGTGAACGG
>JABJFP010000087.1 GCA_018662715.1 Methanobacteriota archaeon
CAATTCTCCAAACCATGATGATGGTACGGGATATGAATGACTCAAAATGTGGTATCCGTTCATGGTTTGCCCACCGGTTGTATCGGTCCAATCATCCGGGGAAATCATGGTCACGTCCCTGTAAAGGAGGTGGGTTGATGATACTCCGCTTTCGGGTGCTAACCAACCGTGCTCTGCGTCGGCAATTGGAGAAATCCCGAGTTGTTGGAGAGATTCAATTTCTGCTTCGGTTTCTGTGGTAAACGATGTCGTGCTCCCAACTGATGCCCAAGCAATTGGGGCAAGTACCTGCAAAAACAGGAGCGTCATGAGGAGGGTTGAGCACCGTTGAGTTCGGGTCAGCATGGAGTGACCAAGGAGCGGTACCTCATGAAAGATTGCATGTGGGGACGGCAACTGTTTTTGCATGGTTCAAATGGTAGCGAGGGTTCAAGAACGGCAAGCAGGGCGGGAAGACTATGGCGAGAGGACGTTCACATGGACCCAAAGTTGATGTTATGGCGCCAGAAGACATTAACGAAGACACCCAAGTCCTTGGCAAACAAATTTGGAGAGTCGTCCCGTATGCCAAGAAATACCCTAAGCGTGTGATGACCGGTATTTTCGCCAATGCAGCAGCTCGTTTCTTTGATCTGATGCCCTTCGTCGCAATCGGTTTTGCAGTTGACTACTTTACTACCGACATGCTAGCAGGCCCTCAAATCGTACAAAACACCGTCACGTTCATTCACAGCAACCCAGCGATAGGCTACGGCCTTCTTGTTTTCTTTGGTTTCCTCTGCCTTGCAGTGTTTCAAGGAATCTCAGAATATGCCTGGCAAACCTTGGGATACAACATCCAGCACGATTTGCGAATGGATGCTACACGCTCACTCATCACTATGGAGGCATCGTACTATGATTTACGTCAAACCGGGCAAATCATGTCGGTATTGTCAAGCGATGTCAATCAACTGGAGGACGTCGTGTCGGACTCTTCAACCTCAATAATTCGAATTACCGTCACGTTTGCAACAGCATTCGTTATTTTGGTCCTCATGTCTTGGAAACTTGCAGCAGTCTTGTTTGCTCCACTGTTCCTCATTATCCCCGGAGTGTACTGGTTTTCAACTCGGGTCCAGCGAAAATACCGGAAGCAACGAGAATCTACCGGAGACATCAACGCCGTTCTTGAAAATCTTATTTCTGGAATTTCAGTGGTCCAAGCATACAACGCTCAAGAATGGGAAGCCGACCGTGTTTCCCGAGAATCCGGAACCTATCGTGACCAAGCCATGGGCGCAAGCAAAGACAGGAATCGCTTCGTACCAATGATTTACGCTATCGCAGGAATTGCATTCGGCCTCCTCGTCACAGCAGGAGGTTACCTTGCTGGTCAAAATGAAATCACCACTGGACAACTTGTCACCTTCCTTCTCATCAGCACGCGCATGACCATGCCTATGTTCATCTTTGGAATTTTAGTCAACCAACTTCAGCGTGGAGAGGCAGCAGCACGCCGTGTCTTTGCAGCAGTTGACCTTGAACCAAAAATCATCGACGTTGAAGGGGCAGAGGAACTCGGAGAGCCGATTCGTACAATCGAATTCGAGAATGTTTTCTTCACGTATCCCAACACCAGTATCAAAGTCTTGAATGGAATTTCCTTCAAAGTATCTGGTGGAGAGTTTTTGGGCGTCATGGGCCATACCGGCGCTGGCAAAACGACCATCCTCAAACTCCTGATGCGATATTACACTCCAGACAGCGGACAAGTGTTGGTGAACGGGCGTCCGATTGCAGACTTCACACTTGATTCAGTTCGTGAAGCAGTTGGCTTCGTAAGCCAGGACCCATTCCTCTTTTACGGAACCGTCAGTGACAACGTTGTTTACAATCAAACATCGAGTGATGAGGAACTCAAGGAAGCGCTTTCTTTGGCAGGTGCATGGGAATTCGTGCAAGAACTTGAAGACGGACTTGATACCATGGTCGGTGACCGTGGAGCAAAGCTCAGTGGTGGGCAGCGTGCCCGAATTTCCCTTGCAAGGGCTCTTCTCAAAAACCCAAGTCTTTTGATTCTTGACGAAGCAAGCAGCGCCCTTGATGCGGAAACTGAACGCCGAATTCAAGAAAACCTGCTGTCCTCCGGAACCGAACGTGCAACCATTGCAGTTGCTCACCGCCTCAGTACGATTCGTAATGCCAACGAAATTCTATCCATGGTTGACGGAGCGATTGTTGAGCGTGGCCTCCATGACGACCTCGTTGAATCCGGTGGAGTTTACGCCAGCCAATGGACCATCCAAACAGGCGATATGGCAGGGCTTTGAAATTCTAGATGTTGGATTTATAATTAAATCCGGCTAGGATACATCGTATGAAGACGTACATGCCGATTTACATCGTTGCGGTCGTTCTTGTATCACAATGCCTCAATTCCTACTGGGACCCTGGCCTTGAACCGATTGGCTACGGCTGCGACCAACCAGCAGTTCGGGGTGTTGCTCTTTCATTTGATGATTCCATCAATCTCGGTGATTGGAACGATACCAGGGATTTTTTCTTGGAACATAACATCACTGCTACGTTCTTCATTGACCGCTGGGGGCAACACTCAGAGGAACAAATCAACATCATTCACGAGTTGAATGAAGACGGCCATGAAATTGGCTTTCACAGTAAGAGTCATAAAAAATTCTCAGATTACATTTTGGGCAATGAAACTGCAGAATCATACTATGAAGATCAGATTCTACAAGGATATGCTCTCATGAATGAAGCAGGATACAATGGGACATCGTTCGCATATCCGCATGGAAGCCGAAATGCAGAGATAGATGCGCTTATTCTGCAAAATTTCTCAGTCTTACGAGGTACTCGTGGAAACATAAACGGGGTACAACCTTGGCTGACTCCATGTGAAGACGGTAGTGTCTTTCGAGCCCTTTCACTCGATGTCCTTAACTCACACCCCGATCTTATTTTTGATGTGTTACCCGTCCATGATAAAAATCAACAAACTTTACTTTTGTACGGGCATGGAATTGGAAGTCACTCTGACGATTTAGACCTCAAAGAGTTAAAACGTATTGTTGACGTTATGGATAAGCACAACATTCCCTGGCTGAGTATATCAGAACTCGGCGAGGCATAGTCAAGCCTTTTGTAATGATGTGCGTAGGTTTGCCAGTGCAATCACAAGCACTGTGCATGACATCCACAGTGGCATCAA
>JABJFP010000304.1 GCA_018662715.1 Methanobacteriota archaeon
AAGCAAGGTCAAGGACATTTTATTCACGCTGTGCTAGGAGTGACATATATACTTCATGCTCTAGTAACAGCTAATAGAGCTCAGCAGAATGCATTTATATCTGAGATAGTAAATGTCGCAGGAGCTAAAACTAATGACTCTTCAGCATACGTTAAAGTAGAGGTAGGATAATGGACTTCAAAGAATTTATAACTGAGTCTAAGAATACTCATATGACTCACATAGAGGATAAAGTTCTCTATGGTGGAGTAAAAGGAACTCGTGAAGCTATTATGGCTCTACGTTCGCTGAGAGATATGCTCAAAGGAGAGCATGACGGAAACGTTAGTGTTAAGTGGGACGGAGCTCCTGCTATCTTCTGTGGTACTGACCCATCTGATGGTAAGTTCTTTGTTGCTAAGAAAGGTATCTTCAATAAGAACCCTAAAGTGTATAAGACAGACGCTGATATAGATGCTGATACGTCAGGAGACTTATCTATTAAGCTTAAAGAAGCTCTTAAGTATTTACCTGAGTTAGGTATCAAAGGAGTTATACAAGGTGACTTCCTTTATAGTAAACGTGACTTATCTGTTGCTACTATCAAAGGTGAGAAGTATTTAACCTTTCATCCTAATACTATTGTTTATGCGCTACCTGTTAAGTCAGATGGTGCTAAGGCTGTTAAGAAGTCTAAGATAGGTATTGTATGGCATACAACATATAAAGGTTCTACATTTGAATCAATGAAAGCTTCTTATGGAGTAGATGTGTCTAAGCTTAAGACATCTAAGAATGTTTGGTCTCAAGATGCTATGCTTAGAGACTTAACTAATATGACTATGAGTAAAAAGGAAACTGCTATTGTTAATGAGCATCTTTCTAAAGCTGGATTCTTATTCAATAAGATTGCTGGGTCTACTTTACGTCAACTAGAAGCTAATCAACAGCTTGCTGGACTTATAGAAACGTTTAATAACTCATATGTGAGAAAAGGTCAAGTTATCGGTGATACTAATAGACATGTTAATGCTCTAATCAAATGGATTGGCGCAAGGTATCAGAAAGAGATAGATAAACGCAAGACAGAAAAAGGTAAAGCTGCTCAACAGAAGAAACTAGATGATATTCTAAGCTTTTTCTCTACTAGAAACAAAACTAGTTTAAAATATATGTTTGATTTACAGAAAGCTATAGTATTAGCGAAACTTAGACTTATAAATAGTCTTAATAAATTAAGCAAGGTTCGTACCTTTGTAAAAACAAATAATGGATACAAGGTAACTGGAGAAGAAGGTTACGTTGCTATTGACAAAATTGGTGGTGATGCTGTAAAGATTGTTGACAGGATGGAATTCTCGTACAATAACTTCAGCAATAGTATATTAAAGGGATGGGATAAACCAGGAAAGTAATATGGATAAGAAATTAGGATTCAAAGACTTTTTGTCTGTTGATTATGCTCCTGGAGAGCCTGATCAAGTTAAATACAACGCAAAGAAACGCAAGGTAGAAGCTAAAGCTGGATATTGTTCAGATAAGTGTTGCGGTTCAGATGTTAAAGCAGAAGACTGTCCATGTCCTGCAGATTGCCCTCACTGTGATTGCAATAAGAACGTAGAAGAAGCGTTATCCCTCCAACAAAGAATGAAACGATCTCGCACGATGAAGAAGTATGCTTCTCGTATGAAGATTGGTAGACAGAAGGCAGCTCGTAGAATGGCTGACCCTAAGCGTCTGAAGCGTCGCGCTCAAAAACAAGCCCGTAATATGCTAGTAAAGAAACTTGCTAAAGCAGACTATAGTACTCTATCCTTTTCGCGTAAGCAAGAGATGGAAAAACGTCTTGCTAAATTAAAACCCCGTATTGATAGAATGGCTAAGAAGCTACTTCCTAAGATGCGTAAACTTGAACAAGAACGTAAGCGCGGTGGCGCACGTCCTACATTAGATAAAGCAATAGCCAAAAATGATTAATTCCTTTAGCCAGTACCTAGTAGAAGAAGAAAGAGTTGTTTATTTTACCTTTGGTAGAATGAATCCTCCCACTACTGGGCATGGTAAATTACTTGATGTGTTAAGCAAGAAAGCTGGACGCAACCCATACAGAATTTATTTGTCACAGACTGCAGATAAGAAAAAGAATCCTTTATCATATTCAGATAAAGTTAAGCATACTCGTAAGATGTTCTCTAAACATGGACGTTCTATAATGATTAATAAGACTGTTAAAACTGCTATAGATGCAATGACAGCTTTATATAACGAAGGCTTTCGTAAGGTAGTATTTGTTGTAGGTTCAGATCGTGTACGTGAATTTGACGTCTTACTGAACAAGTATAACGGTAAAAAATCACGTCATGGATTCTATAACTTTAAATCTATAGATATTATTTCTGCTGGTGCAAGAGATCCAGACGCTGAAGGTGTTGAAGGTATGTCAGCATCAAAGCAAAGAGATAATGCTTCTAAGAATGACTTTACTTCATTTGCTCAAGGTCTTCCAAGAGGTATGTCTAATAACGATTCACGTCGTTTATTCAATGATGTACGTACTGGGCTGGGACTAAAAGAGCAGAGTGACTTTAAACGTCACATACAGTTAGACAGTGTATCAGAAACAAGAGAGAAGTTTGTATCAGGTAATCTGTTTGAGCTTGGTGAGTCTGTTATCGTGAAGAAGACAGATGAAGTAGGTACTATAACTGTACTAGGTTCTAACTATGTGATTGTTGAGACTGCTGATCGCAAGACTCGTCAATGGTTAGATGCTGTCGAGAAGATTGAAGAAGAGTACAGTCCTCAAAAGCATGAAGAGGGTACTCCAGCTGCAGCTGCTTATGCTAAGAAAATGACTCCTGGTGAACAGACTGAGGAGGGTAAAGGTCTTTGGCATAATATTCATAAGAAGCGTAAAGAAGGCCGACCTATGAGAAAGCCAGGATCTAAAGGTGCTCCTACAAAGCAAGACTTTAAAGACGCATCAGAAGCTACTGATTATATGTCACAAGCTAAAGATATTATAAGTAAAGATAAAGCTGATATAGCCAAAGATAAACAAGCCGATAAAATTAAACATGACCGTATTCTAGACAGAGCTAGAAGGTCCAGAATGCTAAAAAAGAATAGAGGAATCAACACATGAAAACGTTTTTTCAATTAAGAGAAGAACTAAACAACTTAAACGAAGCAGAAGATAG
>JABJFP010000088.1 GCA_018662715.1 Methanobacteriota archaeon
CTGGCCGTTTTCTTCCCCTAGGATTGTGAAGTCGGAAAGAGATGCTGCAAGGGCTGATGCGCCTACTACCGGGCCAAGTACAATACTGATTGTCGGGATTCTTCCACTGCATTGGACCAAGCGGTCTAACAATTCGCCGGTTCCAGCAAGTGCATTGACACCATCTTGGGCGCGTTGTCCCCCTCCATCCCACATGGCGATAAGGGGAGCCTTTGCACGTTCTGCCATCTCCACGATTTTTGCAATTTTGAGGGCGTGCATCTCGCCCATGCTACCGCCATGGACACTGAAATCTTGTGCGAAGCAATAGATCCGACGTCCGTCGATGGTGCCTTGTCCAGCAACAACCCCATCGCCGAGAGTTTTGTGAAGAAACATATTGTGGTCATCGGTACGATGCGTGACAAAAGCATCTATTTCCAGAAATGAACCTTCATCAAGGAGCATTCCAAGACGGTCTCTTGCCGTCCCCCTTCCCGATGAGCGAATTGCTTCTTGTCGCTTCAATCCGCCACCAAGACGAGCCGCTTCTTGCTTTGCCTTGAGGTCTTCAAGCCGATGTGCCGAATCCCCCTGCATGAACCTTCCACTCCTTGTCGGTTTTTGATTGGTGCGCTCATTCAAAGAGGTTATCGCGGTGTTCTCCACAGAGATTTTTCGGCAGGGTCTTTTTGAGATCAAGTCCTTGAGACAAGCACCAGTGGGTTTTGACCGTAATCGCCTCGGGAGTAGAACTGATGCCATGCCCGAGTATTCCCATGTCGATTTGTTTTCGTCCTTTTGAGTAGACATTCATGTCAACAGGGCCGTGAATACATTGATTCACGACAACAACTGGAAGTTCCCGATTCATACAGCGCGTCAATACTCGCCACAACTGTGTGTTTTCAGGTGCATCTTTCTGTGGGTCCTCAATGGGGAGGTGTCCGAGTCCGGTTCCGTGGATGACGACACCTTGTACTCCTGTGGCTATGACGGCTTCAATGTGCTCTGCGTGAAGCCACGGCCCAGCAATGAACTGTGCTATGCGCTGACCTTGCTCGAACTTAGTAGGGCGTTGAGTCTTGGGTCTTCCTGGATTGTTTTCTTGCATCTTGAGGTAGTCTGGATTCAGTTTTGTTTCAATGCCCTCAGAGGTGATGGAGACATGGGCTAGCGGCTTGCCGTTGATTGCTTGAAAAGCATCGCGTCTCGATGAGTGCATCTTTCGAACGGCAAACCCAGAATGAACAGCCATTGTTCCGTCGCTTTGAGAATCGTGCATGACAACTACGCATGCATCCCCAGCCTCGCCAGTAGGTTCTGGACCATAGGCTGCCCAATGTACGGCAGCAAGCAGATTTTCAGTTGCGTCTGATGACCCACGGTCGCTTGACCGCTGGGAGCCAACCATCGCTATCGGCCCGGGAGGTGTTTCTCCTTTTCCAGCAAAGGCAAACCCTACGGCAGAGGCAGTAATGTGCATGGTATCGGTTCCATGAGAGATGACAACACCACGGCAACCGTCAGCAAAGGCTGCTGCGCAAGCCTCTGACATCAAGTTCCAATGTTGTGGACGAATGTCATCGCTGAACATGTTCCCAATCTTGAGGGCGTCAAGTTGTGCGATTGATGCGAGTTCGGGAATGGCATCAAGAAGTTCCTCTGGTTCAAACCGAGCATCAACGGCACCTGTGGCATAATCCACCTTTGATGCAATGGTTCCACCTGTGTGAATCAGTCGTACTTTGGGGAGGTCGGATGAAGCTGCTGGGGCGTTGAGGGTTGGTGATGGTGCTGTTTGGGCTGACGGTGCATACTCCCAAGAGATGATGTTCTCTTGAGGATAGTTGACATTGTATCCGTTGTCAAGTTTGATTGAAATGTGGCGGGGTGCAGGTGAAGGTAAGACCAAACCCTCGTGAGTGGCTTCGCCATTTAGCGTCTTGACGGTAGCAATGATGCGTTCACCGGGTTTCGGGAGGCCTTCCATAGCCGTTGGAGGTCAAGACGCCACATGAAAGGTTCGCTTCACTGAGATAGGTCTTTGATTTTCTCAACGAGATTCATTTTTCTCAATCGCCAAACACCGAATGGCGTCATTGCTACAGCGATGAGAATGACTCCAGACATAAGTTGCCATGCAACACTCGGGACAATCGTCACAGGAACGAAGAACTGCCACGAAGAGAACGAGGCAGCAAGCCCAACAGCCCCACCATAGGCAAACAAGACACCAACGATGCCACCGATGACGCCAATCAAGAGGCTTTCGAACAGAAGCATCGTCCCAAGGCTGCGAGTTGACGCACCGAGGACACGAAGCGTTGCGAGTTCAAAGTCTCGCTCAGCCACGTTCATAATCATGGTATTGAACATGACTACGACCGTGAAAAGCAGTCCAAGATACATCATTGTCTGGAAGATTTGAGTCTGTTGGTCGAGTAAACTGTTGATTCCGTTGAGGAGTGTTTGCCGCTCGACAATTCCTGCCGACACCTCGCCTAGGGCAGAGTTGACCTCAACTCCCGAAGGCAAATCAAGATAAATCGAAGTGGCATTAACGCCAAGAATACCGCTCAGGTCGTCACGAACAAAATACATCGTACGGGCCAATTCTGCTGCCGAGGTTCCCACAATTTCTACTTCATGTTCCGCCCCATTGATGTTCACTGTGTGCTGATCACCGACCTGCCAGTCAAGGAAGTTCATGCTCCCTTCATCCATCATAACTTTCGGGACGGCAGCGTTTGCGGTTGGCGTGCCTCCTGCTAGAACAGAAACTGAACGCATGCCTTCATCAAATGAGTCAAGGCCTACAAGAGTGAACACTCTGTCAACTCCATCGCCATCCGCCACTGAGCCAAGTGGCATTTCGATAATCATCTCATACAATGCACCATTACTGTCTGCCCAATCAACAACAGGTCCTTCGGCTTCCGGCATAATGTAGACTTGTGCATCCCATGTTTGGTCGTCTTCTAGACTTCCGACCATCGTATCTTGGAGTCCAGCTGACATCATTTGAATCGAACCGAAAAGCATCAATGAGATTCCTACTGCGACAAAAGTCATCGCCAGACGAATCGGCTTACGCATGCTAGAACGAATCGAGAGCCCGAGCGTTGTTGGCATCCATGATGTCAATTTTCGAAGGAGATTTGAGCCAACACGCATTTCGTTTTGACCGCTAAGAACTGCCAACGGGTCAAGGCGGCTTGCCTTCCAGGCAGGAAATGCCCCCGAAAAGAACACAACAATCATTGTTGAACTGACGACTGTGGCGATGATTGATAGTGGTACTGAGCGTTCAACAATTGGAACGCCTACTAAATCCTGATAGAAATCCAACATTCCATTCATGCCACTCGGTCCTGCTAACACTCCAAGTAAACAGCCAATGCCGCCAATTACCAACGGAGCAATGAGATAGCCGGTCATGAGTGATGAGCGCTTGACTCCCAGTGTTCGCAATACTGCAATCTCCTTCGCCTGGCTTTGGACCAAGCGCTGTAGGCTCAAAACAATCGTGATTGCTGCAATTGATGCGATCATAACGGTAAACGGAACGGTTGTTCGCTCGGTTCCTTTGAGGTCCTGTCGCATGACCTCAACGGGTTCATTCTGTCCGCGGTCTCGAACTCTGGCATCAAGTTCCGATTCAGTAAGGGCAGTATCCACCAACCCCTTCACTGCGTCAATTTCCTCTCCTTCATACTCACTGGTGTCGGGTAGGTCAAACGATGGTGTCCCTTCTACATCTAACATGATGATGTTGCTGGTTCCGATGACTTCGCCGGTTAGGCGGGCCATTCCAGCATGTGAGAGATAGCCTACCACGTATTCTCCCGATTCAGGAGGGAACAGTGTGCCCTCTGGTGCCATGAGGACATGCAGAGGATGGTATCCCATTCCAACAAGAGTGAACTCCGCAGTAGCATTTCCTGCTCCAATACTTACCGTATCTCCAAGGCTGAGTTCAAGTGCTGTGGTAACGTGAGCATCGATGACAATCTCATCGGCAGCAACTGCCGTTCGGCCTTCAGAATGACCTTCAGGCATCCATACACGGTCTGCATTGGCGCCGTCAGGAATGCCGTGCCATAGTGAATTGATGATGTGTTCACCGGTATTGTTGGTGTGGAACATCGCACCTTGGGTCACAGTACGCCCTTCACATGAATCAAGGGCCTGAGAAACCGTTGATGTATCCCAAGCGGTTCCCAAAGCATCGCAGAAGGTGTTGACTTGTTCCGGGGTCCATGCGGCACTACGGTTGTCTATCCAAAGGTCAGCAAGATTTGCACCACTTTCATCATCGGCTTGCATGGTGTCGTACATGCCTCCAAGGTTGTATGCATAGCCGCCAAAGGTGATGCCGGCAAAAACACCGACAAACACCATGAGAATTACAGCGGAAAGTCGGAGTTTGGTTCGCCACAAACTTCGGGCTAAGCGTTTGTTGAGAAGAGCAGACATTGTAAAACCTCACTCGGAAGAATCGTTGTTCGTATGCTCGTCGGAAACAATTTTCCCACTGTCTATTCGAATCACTCTTGTCGCATACTTGACCAAACCTTCGTCGTGAGTGACAAACACAGAAGTGATGTTTTCTTGCTTGCAGGCACTCACCAAGGCTTCCATGACTTTGTTTGAAGTCTCTGTGTCGAGGTTACCTGTGAGTTCGTCACCCAGCAGAAGAGTTGGACGCTTTGCAATGCTTCGTGCAATGGCTACTCGCTGTTGTTGTCCACCGCTAATTTCACCCGGGAAACGGTTAATTTCAGATTGAAGGCCGACGAGTTTCAACAATTCCTTCGCTCTTGCAGGGTCTTTCTTGCCAGCCAATTCCTGTATGAGGAGGATGTTCTCTAGAACCGTAAGGTCTTGCAGGAGATTAAAAAATTGGAACACATAGCCAATATTCTCTCTTCGGAAAGATGTCATTTTCTCAGAACTGTTACGGGGAACTGCATCCAGCGCTTCTGTTTGATTTGACATGAACGTGTATTCGCCCCCGGTTGGGCTGTCAAGAGCTGAAAGACAATTGAGGAGCGTGGTTTTTCCAGAGCCGGACGGGCCAAGGAGAATGACTCGCTCCCCCTCATGGATTTCAAACGTCACGCCATCAAGTGCTTTGACAACGCCTGCAGGTGTTTCGTAATGCCGTTCTAGGTTTTCCATTTGCAATAATTTTTTCATTTATTTCACCTTCTTGCTTCAAAGAGTTGTTTAAACATCTCAAAGAATTGTGTAATGACTTGGTTCTCATCCAACCGTTGGTCATGCATTTCTTGTATCAGCCAAATTTTGTATTCCGTTGACATACGAATGAGCACATCATGCGGTACGTCGCTTCGGATGGCCCCAATCCGCACGCCATGGTTGAGGATGGCCATGAGGTCGTTGTACTCAAGGAGGCCCTCACATTCTGAGTTCAACTTGCGAACAATGTGGTGTTCTGAGCCAAGTGATGCCACTTGGTGGATAAGCGCCATGAGGTGAGGATGTTGCAACGAATCCTTCCATTGTTTTGAAAACATGTCCTGAATTGAATTCCAATAGGTCTCATGATCATCCACTTTGGAAATTCCACTTGGCTCAAAAATCG
Source organism: Methanobacteriota archaeon (assembly GCA_018662715.1). GTDB lineage: Archaea > Thermoplasmatota > Poseidoniia > Poseidoniales > Poseidoniaceae > Poseidonia. Next base: position 5,591 of record JABJFP010000088.1, read on the forward strand.
TCATTCCTGTTGAGCGCGCTTCATTGATGATGCACGTGATGAACAGGTCTTCTTTATTTTCAAAATAATAGTACATTGAGCCTTTTGAAATACCTATTTTCTGAATGATTTTGTTGTATGAGGCTCCTTCGTAGCCATGCGTTGCGAATTCCTGCTTGGATACGTCGAGGATCCTCGCTTTGAGGGATTTTTCGAGGGATTCAAAGCGTGCGAGAGGCATTAGACCAGATGGTCCGACCGGGTGGTCTAGATTAAAGATTCTGCTGAAATGGTCTCCATTGAATTTCTTGGAATTGAAGCACGATGCGGCATACAGTGCTGACATGAATGGTGCCGGGAGCGGGGCTCGAACCCGCGACCTTCGGATGTCTCAGACACCACAAGGGGCTTGCACGTCATACGATCGCCTTGATGGCTGCCCTATGAGTCCGACGCGCTACCAACTACGCCACCCCGGCTTAACCTGCGCTGAGCCCTTCCCTCTTTGAAGAAATCGGAAGCCAATCTTCCCAGCCGCCCTGAAAAGAGGTAAATTTTTGATGCCGCCTCACCGTAGTGTTCTAACACCCCCTCGTCTCCCGACGGGTTATGGTGGACCTCCAAACAGCCATGGCCGCGGCTCAAGCATCCGACCGTAGGTCCAGAGATGGACGAGGAGCCTCTGATGAGAAAAAGAAACGTCGCTCTGGTTCAGATTTAGGTATTGAGCCCTTTGACCCGGTGAAATATGTGAACAAAGAAAAGGCGGATACCTCATCGATGTGGCTGGTGATTTTATTCGCTTTTACTGTGACCGCTTTGATGCGTTATGTCCTCATGCCGTCTACCACCATGGATAAGACTGACATCCTCTACATGTTGCCTTTGGTCATGATAATTCTCATTCCACAAATTCACAGGACCGTCATGCCCGAGCGATTCCATGAGCACTACACGAAAGGAACTTGGTTTAGAGCAGCTTTTCTCTACACGTTCACCTTCCTTTCCCTGTCCTTCCTTCTTGTCAATCCTCCGTTTGGAGATATCGTTGCTCCTCAAGTGTCCAACGATTGGGGGATTGCAGTAGACAATGGAGATAACTTCACGTTTGCAGATGGTAGTGGAAAAGACAACCTTCTTTCGTGGCAACTGACCGATGGAGAATACCTTGATGGAAGTGTATGGTTGCTCTTTGGGTTGGCTGATAACGTGGGGAATGAAGACGCTAACGTTACGGTGTCTCATCGTTTCCAAACAACCGACACCAGCGTAGAAGCAAATACGACCTTTTGGACTGAATACGGTGATGAAGTGGGCACCTGGAAAAGGGTGAACAATCGCAGTGCTCCAATTCTCCTTCCGCATGGCGAACAGGACCAACCTTTCGCACTCAATATTGGTGAATCATTGGCTGTTGGAGATCACATCTTCACGGTAGAAATCACAGAACAAGGGGACCCATGGGTCAACACCCGGGTTTACGAGTGGACGTTTTCTATCCTGGCGCCTGATTCCTCAGCTGAGTAAGTCGCTATGGACCATCATGATTTGATTCAGAATTGAATCAATACGTCGGTAATCGTACTGCTCTCGAGCCAGTATGGTTTGATGTCTTCGTCTGAGCCAGCGAACGACTGGTGCAAATGCAGTGTAGCAAAGGGCGTCTCCAATTCTCTCGGATAAGTGATTCATATCCACTGCAAACGGTCTTGAGATACCTTGTTTTCTTAGGCCCCATACGAAAAGTGAAACTGAACTCATGCGACGAGATGCTTAACAATTTGAGCCGTTAATGCATCGAGTTGAATCTGTTCGCCCCCGCCTTCGACCAAACGATAATCAATTTCTGCCATCCATTCCGTCAACTCGAGCTTGGAGCGTTCTTCAAGAAAGTCCGCACTGTATAATTCCCTGTGGAGTTGATTGACAAAATCAGTACCTGCCAAGCCGAATTGATCCAAAAGTTCTCTAAGCCTGCGCCGTGCTACATGGAAGCCATCGTCACGGCATGACATGAGGTAGGCATGGAGGGCTTCTGGCGGTGCTGTGGCTGAAGTCTCGTAGACCAAATCTCTGTTGACGGTTGTATTGAGTGCTGCAGCAACCTGTAGTGCAGTGAGTGCCTTCCTGAGGTCGCCTTGGGAAATTCGGGTGAGTGCTTCCACCGAGCCATCCTCCATCGTCAATCCTTCAAGTTGAGCAACATGGGCCACTTGTGAAGATACATCAGCGTCAGCGAGGGGGCGAAATCTGAACACTGCACAACGAGATTGAATGGGCTCAATGATCTTGGACGAATAATTGCAAGAAAGAATAAACCGGCACGTTTCTGCGTACTGCTCCATGATGCGACGCAATGCTCCTTGGGCATCATTGGTCAACGCATCAGCCTCGTCGAGAAAGATGATTTTGAAGGCTGCTCCGCCATAGGGTTGGGTGCGAGCAAATTGCTTGACTTTCGTACGAATACTCTCCAATTTCCGCTCATCAGATGCGTTCATCTCAAGAAGATTTTGTCGGTATTCTGGGCCGAAGATATCCTTGGTCAAGGCCATCGCTGCAGTGGTTTTACCCGTTCCCGGAGGGCCAGCGAAAAGAAGATGGGGGAAATTTTTGGTTCCAGCATAGGTTCCTAGTCGCTGAACAACAGCCGCTTGCCCGCGAATTTGGTCAACCGATTGCGGGCGGTGTTTTTCAACCCAAAGTTCACTCATGCTGTAGCCTCTCGGCGACGAGCCTCCTTCAACATTCGCATTAAGTTTGGAATGAAATCACTCCAAGAATTGCATGTTTTTGGGGGTGACATCCATGGCCTGGGAGGGAAAAGACCGTATAACGGAGAGTCGTGTAAGGGACGAGTCCCATGAGTCGTATTCCGTCAAACACTCGCAGCAGTACTGCGCTCATCCTTGTTATGATGTTCCTTCTTGCAGATCTTCTTCTCCCCCAAACCCTTGAGGGATGGACTGAACTTGATGATGAAATATCCCCGCAGCACGTTGTTTCCACTCATAGCCCGACGGCTGATACTTACATCAGTTTGGCCAATCCGAGTAGCACTTACAACACCTCTGCGTCCGGAATACTCTCCACTGGAGTGATGGCGGATTCAAGACTACTTCTGCGGTTCCCCATGAATTACACATCGGGCGATACGATTCACAGTGCAACCCTAAATCTGCAATGCACAACAGATGTTATTGGTTCTTCTGATATGACAGTATTCGCCGGAGAAATGAAGCGGTCTTGGAACGGTTCATTCGCGTCTTGGGCCGTTTTTGCTAGCAACGCTGCATGGGGTGATTTGGGTGCAGATAGCACATCTGACCGCGGCGTTTGGGAGCCTCCTGTTCACGTTACTGGAAACGGAACCGTAGCACTCAACGTGACTTCAATTGCCCAATCAGCAGCCCGTAACAACCTGGGTAACCTTTCAGTCATCGTGTCCTCACTTGGTGCTCTGTATGAATGCCATCTCTCGGAAACAACCTCTGCCTCCAACCGCCCACAGCTTGTGTTGAACACGACCAGCGGCGCTCCAAACGCTAACCCTACAGTTGAAACGGACTTGCCGGTACCTGACGGCGCCCCTTGGATGGAAAGTGATTTCCTCCTCACGCCAGTGAGTACTCCCTCGCTTTCCTATGATAATAACACAGGTTCAGATGTCGAAATCCAATTGAGCAACAGCGATGATTGGCGTTCTGCAACCGACCAAGAATGGTTCTTCTCCACTCTCTCAACCACATTTGGGTCTACCGGAACATCTGGTTACTACACCCTCCCCTCCTCGTTATCACTCACTAACGGGTCTACGATGCACATGCGTGTTCGTTCCATAGACTCAACAGGTCAGATTGGGGCATGGGATGTTACAAGTTTCCTCCTTCCTTCTCTAGATGTTTATGACAATGCAGACGGTACGGCGTCCATGATCTTCGCCCCGTCATCCGTGGGTCTTTCAGAGGATTTCATTCAAGACTCTACGGTAAGTCAAACTGCGAAATCTATTGCTTATGGTGACTTGTCAACCCTCGAATCGAGCATGACTTCGAACAAAGAGCGATTAATCCACATGCGAGCTTCGCTTGACCAACTTGGACTGCATGATAACCTCACCATCGTTACAGCAAAGATGGAGTTGACTCGCTCGAGTTATTCTGGAGATCCAGTTGTTTCACTGCACGGCATGGAGGATTCAGGCCTTTGGAATGAAGAAGAAATCACATGGAATCAGATGTCTGATGACGGTATTACTTGGTACGATGGAGGTCGTGGGAATGGGACAGCAACCGTTGCACTTGCGGATGGTAATCAAACATCCTCGTCCTTTTCCTTTGATGTCACTCAAGCCGTCCAGAACTACCTTGACAACGGGGATGAATTACCCCTTGATATGATGCTTGCAGTCCGTGGAAAATACCAGAGTTACACCAGTGGCGAGAGCATTCTGTTCCATTCCACTGAAGCAGCAAACTCAGCAGACATGCCGTCCTTTTCGCTTACGTACAAGTGGGGTAACGGAACTCCTCCCGCTCCAGTCCAACTCACTGCACCAGTTGACGGTCTTGCAATTTGGAACAAATCTGGTCATAACTTGTCGGCGAACACACAACCTTCCCTCAATTGGACCCAACCCTCTTCCGGCGATGACATCATCTTTGAGTTGGCAACTGACCAAGACTTCCGCCTTCGAACATGGCGTGTTGATACAAGGACAGACAGCGACTTCTCAGCAACCGATGGAACGCTGAACATGACGGGGGCTAACACGCTTGACCTTGGAAACATGTACTTCTGGCGGATGTCCACCGTGGACAGCGACGACCATTACGGCGAATGGGTAAGTTCTAGTTTCTTGATTTCTAACCTTGAAAGCATTTACTTGGGCAACGATCGATACGAATTCCGACTCAAGCACGGAAACGGTACTGATGATAACCAATATCCGGAATGTATGGATACCTACATCGATAGCGGTGCTGTAAATGACAACTACAATGGAGATGAGGAACTTATTGTGGATTATAACACACTGCCTTCTGAAACAACTATTTTGCTTGGATGCAATCTCGTATCCAACCTCCTTCCTGACGGATATGCTGTTGAATCTGCTCATCTTAGCATGATGCTAAGTTCGTCCCCATTCAATTCTCCAAATGTTGGCCTGTGGGAAAGCAATCAAAACAACTGGTCCGATGATGATGCTACTTGGTCCAGTTTAGATGGTTCCAATTCGTGGGCAACCGCTGGAGCTAAAGGTGCAGAACGGGGCTCACTCCTCGCTAGTGCCTCGATTGGAACAACGTACAGCGAAGGCGACCGTGTAGATTGGAACGTCACTCTTGCAGTACAAAACGCCATGCGAGAAGATCGCAGAGTTGACTTTGTCGCAGGCATGCTTGGAGTCGGTTCAGGCAGTTCACGAACTGCTTACTTTTACGCCGCAGAAGCAGATATGAGCGACCGACCAGAACTTTCGTTTGTTTATGTTCCGGGTTCAGACGCTGTGCCATCAAACCCCTCGCTTGTCCTCCCTCTCAACGGGTCCTGGTCAATTGGAACTGGTGTGGATATGACTCCGATTACTCGGCCAACACTGAACTGGTCTTTCTCAGGGAACATGAATATCGGTGGATATTTGGTCCAGCTAGATACTCAATCTGATTTCAATTCACTTAACTCCTTGACAGTTACTTCTTGGAACAATGTTGGGTTTGATACAACCAACCTCACCTACACTCCAGCATCTGACTTGGACAATGGAAGTACCTGGTATTGGCGAGTTCGTGCAGTTTCAGCAACAAACCAAATTGGAAACTGGTCCAATGTATACCACTTCCAAATACCAGACCTCACGACAACCGTTTACAATTCTACAAAAGCTTCAGTTGAACTACATCACCACGGAGCACTCCCGCATCTCAACCTTCCAAACTTTGTTGACACCTATGTCATTGAGAACGGCAGTGGTTCCGACTCAACTCATGAAAGTGCTACCAACTTGCTGGTTGGAGAAACGAGTTCAGGTTTCCAATCCGCAGCCCTCATTCGCATTCCTCTAAGTGAGGTGCCTCAGCCAGCTAACTCTCGGGTCAGTGGTGCTGAACTCAGCCTTTTCGCTGAATACAATTCTGTTGAAGGGGAGCCAGTAGCAATTCGTCCAGTGTTACAAAATTGGACAACGAGCGCAAATGCAACAACCTATGACGGCGTCAATAACTGGTCCCTCCGTGGTGGTCGAGACATTGGCGTGGATATCGGCAGTTACGTTGACATCATGGACAGCGTAAGTGACGATTGGATGGATTTTGATGTTACTGAAGCAGTTCAAGGAGCACTTGCAAACGGACAAACCCATCTTTCGTTGATGGTTTACAGTTCATTCACTCCTACTGCAGATTTAGTTAGATTCACTTCGGCACAAGGCAGTGCATCAGAACGCCCCTATCTCACGTTGACTTGGGAAAACGGATTGGTTGCAACTCCAGTGACAGCAGGTCAAAATGTCGCACCAGCAGCCAATAGTATCGTTTGGGACGAAACATCACATGCACTAACACCCGAGTTCCAACCCACCTTTTCTTGGAACTATACCGGGCAGTCAACAGTTACTGATTGGCGAGTATTCATTCTCGCAGATGCTGATGATGATATGTCCGGTCTAGAAACCTATGATTCACGGATTGACACTTCCTCGTTTGATCTCACGAACCTTACGTTTACTCCACCAAATGACTTGGATTTCACTCAAGAAATTCGGTGGATGGTTCAACCCCTAAACAACGGCATGCTCGGACCACGAAGTTCTTCAACAAATTTCTTCATTCCCGAAGAACTTGGGTCAGAAATAAACTCTACCGATGCAACTCTTTCGATTCAAGAAGGAGCATATGTGTCTGATCTTGCATATCCTGCAGTCATGCAGGACACGTATTTAGACAGCGGAAATACCTTTAGCAACAAGGGTAGCGACACCATCCTTTCTGTTGGTCGAAGCCAGTTATCATACAGCAATACTGCATTGCGAACGAGTTCATTGATCGACATTGATTTCTCAAATTTACCAATGCCAGGAACGTATGAAGTGTTGGATGCAACCCTCGAAATGGATGTTTTGAGTTCTAATGGATTTGTCTTCATGACCGTCTCGGAAATGACAAGTTCTTGGAGTGAATCATCGGTTTGGGCATACCCCGCTGGAAACACAACCACTTGGGCTGGACCTGGCGCATACCACTCCGCAGATTCTGAAGCGCCGTTTAATAGCGGATTTTGGGTCAATACTACCGGTTCATTTGCAGCCAATGTCACCGCACTCGTTCAACACGCTCTTGCTGGAGGCCAAAGCGGCATCAATGTGATTTTGCAGCCTGAAGAGGTCAACTCGATCGTAAACGGACGTCTTACTCTTGCGAGCAGCGAACACCCGAGTGTTGATCTTCGGCCACGTCTGAACATCACCTACAGGATTACCAATCCATTCCTTGTCGTTGCACCAACCGGCCTTCAACCGGTTGACGGTGCAACCCTCTGGAATACGACACAACCTCGCCCATCCGGACAAAATGAAACCGATTTCTCATGGAATAGCACGATCACAAACCAATCGCAAATGGTTGCCTGTTTCGCTTCCAACGCTCGGTTTACTGAGGACTTAGAATGCTACTCTACCGCTGAGTTACTCAATGGTTCAGTCGACAACGCCAGTTACGACGCTCAAAACAATACCGTCATTAACTCTGCAATGGAAAAAGGCGATGAATGGGTATTCTGGCGTATGCGCTCAGACCAAAATGAGCGTATTGGCGAATGGTCAGCAACACAACAGTACCGAAATCCAGACGATTTCGGGACCGGTGATGGCGATGGTAATCATTCAATTACCCTTCAACGTGGAACCATCTTCACTGACACGAGTGTCGTGCCTGCTGTTCCTGACCTTACTATTGATTCACAAGCCACTGTTAACAACGGAGGTTCTGCAAATCTCATTCTAGGAACCCCTGCTGCTGGTGCGGGTGAAAGCCGTATTCTCATTGAATACGACCTCTCAAGCCTTCCCTGGCCTGCTGCTATGACGCCCACGTCAATGGTCATGCGATTGTATCAAAACACGTTTAGTGGAAGCGTATCCACAACCGTTTCTGCTCATGCATGCAGTCCATTCAGCGAATCTTCAACGGTTTGGGCCAACGCACCTACATGTTCTTCCTCTGAGATCACACGGACAACAATTCCAGCATTGTCTCCCAGTGGATGGGTTGATTGGGACCTCACCAGTCTTGCTCAGAGCAACATTGCC
>JABJFP010000089.1 GCA_018662715.1 Methanobacteriota archaeon
GTCCAAATCTTTTGAGATTCGAGCGATTTCCACTCACTGGAATAAAATCTACCAAGGTTTACTTGCACAGTGAATGGATTGCATTATCCAATGCTTCAACAGTTCGTTCCCAAGCTAGGTTTTTTTCAGCAAACATTCGAGACTTGCGACTTAATGCCTCAAAATCGCTATCCTGCACATGAGCCAACCATTTTCCACCTGCATCATGAAATTCATCTTGTGGCACGAGGTTCATCCACCCAAGTTCCTCATCCGTGGTAAATCGGTGGCCAGCGTGATCAATCCCAAAGATGAGAAGTCCGGATGCAGCATATTCACTTCGCTTCAACGGGCTGGCAATGGTCCACACTTTTCGTTCAGGCATGGGCAGTAGCCCCACGTGACAATGTGAAAGAAGTTTAGCCAACTCTTTCTGAGGAAGGGATTGTTTGACTTGAATTGAGGCATCATTCTCGGCGATTGCTTGTAGGCCAGAAAAGGCATCACCTACTCCGACAAGTATCAATTCTGCATCAATTCCTAAGGATTGAGATTTCCTAAGGAGCATTGGTAAAGCCATCACGCCCCTGTGGCGGTCGAGCCTCCCGTGGTAGACCAAAGTGAGCTTCTCAAAGCGGTCACCAGATTGGAACTGTTCTAAGTCGACTCCCGCAGGAAGCGTCACGATTGATTCAGCGCGTGCACCGGTTTTGTGTATCACAAAATTTCGATGCGCCTCTGAGACAACACAACCGCATGAAGAATTTCCTTTCATGGCGAGTTTCCAACTTCGTTTCCACGATGGCCATTGTAGGATTGAAAGAAGGCCTTTGTCTGCTGGAGGGCTCCGATCGATGAGAATCCAGGGGATGTTCCGCTTACGTAATAGTGGTACTATTGCATTGGCAATTCGCCAATCGACCAAAGCAACAGATGGGCCATCAACCACTTTGGAGGTAAACCACATTTTCATGTTCCTACCAAGGATCTTTGATTGTAATCCGAGCGGCGCCCTGCTCGGAATTGATTGATGATTCCATGGTCGGTTTGTGTGACTGCCCTCTGGGTCGGGATTCACAAAGGTCAATTTATGGCCGCGATTGACCAAACCAGAGGCAAGGGCGACTTGGGTGGTCGAACAGAGGTCCTCCAATGACCTTCCGCTGAACCAAAAAATGTTCATGTGAATTCCTCATTTCAGCAGCAATCGCTCTTGAACGAGGCCGTCAATACCCTCTTGAAATGGAACCTTTGGCTTCCAACTCAGGTTAGAGCAAATTCGTTCGATGCTTGCCATTGAATGTCGAATATCTCCAACCCGTTCTGGCCCGTGCGTCGCCGTGATGGTTTCGTGATCCTTGGTTAAACGATGAAGCGCTCCATTTATTGATTCAATCAAGCCGAGAAGAGTAATTTTGGTCTGTGTGGCAACGTTGTAAACATGGTACTTCTCCGCTTTCCATTCGCCCTCAATCAACGCAGCGATCGCAGCGCATACATCGTTCACATGAACAAAATCACGTGTGTGCAATCCATCACCGTTCAAACGAGGAGAAATGCCTTGTGCCATCATATCGGCGAATTTTGGAATCACTGCAGCATACGCGCCATCTGGGCGTTGGCCGACTCCATACACATTGAAGAAACGTAACGCAGTGGCCTTGAGTCCATTTTTTCTGGCCTCGGCAATTTGTGATTCATTCTCGAATTTCGAAGCAGCGTATGGTGACAAAACTTCTCCAGCATCCTCTTCGCCGAGCGGCAAATTTTGAGCCTCTCCGTATACTGCAGCACTGGAAGCGACGACCATACGTTCCACGCCATGTTCCAAACATGCGGCGATGATCGATGCGGTGCCTTCGACATTGATGTCCATGGTTTCTTCAGGTTTGGACATCGATACTGGCACTGATACTTGAGCTGCCAGGTGGACGACGGCGTCACAACCATCCATTACCTTGTTGACCAATTCCTTATTTCGCACGTCGCCAATGGTGACATCAATGCCAAGATCATGCAATGCATCTGCAGTTTGCTTCAGTCCGGTCGAGAGGTTGTCCAATATTCGGACTTCCCAACCATTCTTATGCGAGATTTTGGCGAGTGTACTGCCAATAAAACCGGCACCGCCAGTGATGAGTATCTTGCCCATACCTTCAAACGCGCCGTTGGTTTTTACATAATCTTTGGTTGAGTCCGTACTTAATGTGACATTCTTGCCTTATCTTGATAGCACGGAGCCGAATGGAATGCTATGATGCGGCGTTTCTTGATGCGCCGTTCCTACAACAAGGGGCAATGGTCTCAAGCGAGAACTCACGCAAACAAAATTATCCATCTGCCAAAAGAAAAGGAGTTGGCTCGAAGTGTGGTCATTCGATCCTATTTTAACGAGGGCTTGTTTGCCGAAGTCATACATTGCAACCAGAAATGGGGTTTTGAATTTGAACACCTTTCCGAAAAAGCGGCGTACAAATTATCGTTACTAAACCCAACATCTCAAAAAATATTTGATCCTAGGATTAAAAAATTACATGCATCTCAACCTGCTCCAACGCATAGGGATGCAGAATGGGATCCTGTAGATTTGTGTGACAATTTCATTCAGGAAAAAAATCGGTTATGGATGAGGCACCCTCATGGATGGACTTATTGGGACATGCCCGAAGGCTACTCATTGGAAAAGACACATGATGCCTTGCTTATTTTAGCCACTGAAGTTCTCCTCAGGCCTTGGGAACCCTCAACGCATTTAGACTCGACAGTTCGACGTAAAACTGGAGAACGATTGGCGCTTGCTTATTCGGGGGGTACAGACTCCACTGCTGCAGTGTTTACATTGCCACACGATACAATACTCGGGTACCACCGCCGTAATTTCGAGAGTATACTCGACCATAGAAACGCTCAACGTGTGATGGATCATTTTGAACAGAATTTGGGAAGAGTCATTGTCGACATTCCTTCAAATCATGAATTAATACGTACATTCTACCACAAACAGATTGGTTTCTCGACAGACATGGCCTGTGCCTCACATCTTATTCTTCTTGCAGATTATTATGGCATTGGAGCGATTGCTTTCGGTATGCCCCTCGACAACACTTGGCTCATGAAGGGGCGAAAGTTTAGAGATTTTTCAGAGTCTCAATACCTCAAACATTGGGGGCAAAGGTTTGCCCGTGCAGGCCTAGAACTCGTTCTCCCTATAGCGGGATTATCTGAAGCAGGTGCGATGAAAATTTGTGAAAGCGA
>JABJFP010000090.1 GCA_018662715.1 Methanobacteriota archaeon
AGTGTGTATTCATTCGTAGGACTATCGTCGCTCATCCTTGTCCATTCCATACGCAGGAGACCGGTATCAGTCCCGAGTGTATCCAACTGACCTGTGACTTCGACATTACCCAAATTTTGCAGCGTGACGATTGTACTTGTTGAACTGTCCACGCCCAAGGAAATCCTGCTGTCCTCCAAACTTACTGCCACCAATGCGTCATTTGGCCATGCAGGTTCTACCTGGTATCCCACCGCTTGGCTGATGACAACATTACTACGCATTGAACTGACTGCTCTGAATGTGACGCTCTTCAGTCCAGCATTTGCATCATCTGGGATGATGCACGACCATGGAAGTGCTTCTGATGAAACCCCTGGAGGAAGCGTTACGGAAGTCGAAAGACCACAGTCTTGACCGACCGAACTCAGTGTGAATGTGTCTTCTCCGGAGCCAGTATTGGTCATGATGATGCTTCCAGAGACGGAATTGCCTGGTTTAGCGGTAGCAGTATCTCCGAGCAAGCTGATTTCTCCCCCAGCTACCACAGAACTTACAATGATTGCAAAGGTGTCTCCGATTTCTCCAGTTGAAGTCGAGGTCACATTAAGTGTGTAACCGACGTTTCCAATCGCACCCGAGCTTATTTCCCGAGCAGAAACTGTAATTGCTTTCGTCTCACCAGGATTTAGCGAAAAGGTAAGGTGTGATAGACTGAATGAGAACCAACTGTTGCTTTGTGAAGGAGTCAATTCAACAAGATAGCTATCGCTTGCCGTACCCAAATTGGTTACTTGAACGGTGAGATTGGAATCACCAAGAGGGTGGGCATAGATCCGATTATCCACCCCGTTGATGACGACATCTTGACGGTCGTTTACGATAAGACCGATTGAGAGAACACCTTCTGCATCCCCATCTACAAAGGACAGCGTAAACCCGCTGTTGGAAGCGACGGCAGACAACGAAGCGGACAGTGTGAGATTAACTGTTGCAGACTCCCCCTGGCTTAGAACAAGGGTAATATCGCTCAGTTCTGCATTGACATTGGCAGGAAGTCCGAGAATACTGGCAGTCAATTCCAAACTTGATGTTCCTGAATTCGACACCACAATAGGCGTCACAACCGATTGCCCAGGAGTGATAAGGATTCGACCATCTGTTGGACCGGATACTGAAATTCCGGGGACTTCAAGGACATTAAATTCGACATCCAATACCTCGGTCAGACCTCCATAAGATACTGAAAACCCTTGCTGAAGTTGCCCGAGAATGCCTGAAGGAGATTTAGTATTCACGGTCCAAAGACCGACCTCGCCGGGGGCGACGGTCACGCCGGAAGACGACACGAGTGATGTGGTAAGGTTCGAGTGTTGAATCGGGTCGAGGAAATATGTTGCCTCTTCGCTCCCACCGTTCGTAACTCGAACTTCGTAATTTGAACCTTGTTCCGGCACCAAATCAACAATTGTTGACGGGCCTGAAAGTGAATAATTAACGAATTCATCAAAATAAATGTCAATGGCTAACAAACTTCCTGGAATGATTTCCGACAACAGACTGTCCACGCCCATAAGCACTTGACAACCCATACTGGAATCCGCTTCCTGGAACACAGTCACCGCTAAAGGAACCGAGATGACATCACCTGGTTGTACTCCAAGATTTTGTGGAACCGGCAAAGCAACCTGACAGAACCCTCCTGCATAGAGGCCAGCAAACCAATCGATGTCCAAAACGCCATTACCGGTATTCGTGACGTTTATTTCGGTCAGAGTGGTTTGACCTGGATAGAAGAAATCTCCTTGGGATGTGAACGACATACTCAGTGCATTCTCTGCTTCAACTTGAACAACGAGAAGGGTAGATGTTGTCACGTTACCGTTTGTTGAACCGATTGTTAACCTGTACCCGTAATACCCAGGGACGGAGTCTGAAGGCACAGATAGATTGAGCGTGACTGTTTGGTTAGCACCTGCAGCAAGTTGACTTACTTCATCATCAACCCACTGAAGATACCATCCGTTGGGGATGGAAGCACCCATGCTGAGGGCTGAGGCCCCACTAATTTCCCACGGATAATAGGACATACCTGATGTTTGGTTGAATACCGTATCGTCAGCTGCTTGCTGAAGTTCAAGTTTCACAGACGATGAAATTGAAACCGAATCAGTACTGCCTACACAAGACTCTCCGCTCATGGTTGAGAACATGACACATGCTGCGAGGTATGAGCCCTTGAGCGAAGGATGGCTTCCATCAGCAGTGTACAGATCATAGAATAAGTTCCCGGACTGACTAGCGTTCGTTCCGTTAGCCTCCACTGCATCATGGATGGATTTGAATGCAAGCCCTACTGGCGCCATCCAAACCGTATTTCCTGCCGTTGTGATGTTCTCAGCATACCTCGTATACCCTTCTGTTAATCGTTCCTGCATTGAGGTAAAGTTTTGATTGATATTGTTGTATTGATGCCACTGGTTCGCTGATTCTCCACTCCGTCGCCCCCAGGTCATAAACAGAACAGTTTCTGCACCCTCAGCCTCAACTTCTGTACTGATATCGACTGCACCATTCTTGCTTGCCTGCCAGTTTGAATCACTCGTTGGGAGAGAAGGAATTTGACTTTGGTCCTGAAGAACGACATAGTCCCAATCAGAGCCACGTAACGAGGTATTCCATTGATCCCCCATAACACCTATATTTTGCCGATGGTCTGCAATATCCATACCTCCTCCAGTGTTTGCATCAACCGTTCCGTTGATTCCAGCAGAGTCAACGATGCCCTCAACAAGCACATCCAATGTATTTGCTGAGGTGTAGCTGTTTCCGTACATAAGAACTGCAAGCGATGAGGTCGAATTGCTTTGGTTCGTTGAATTGTCGGTAGAATTGGTTTCATTCCCGGTGGACGAGTTTGTCCCGTTAGGCGAAGTGGTTTGATTTGCCCACCATCCGGACAAATCAGGTTCAACTTCAACATCAAGGAGGAAGGTGTCTGAAACACTGCCGAGATTGTCCGCAGTATAGTTCAACGAAAGATTACCTCCTGCAAGGACCGTAACAAGGGAAGAGCCTACAGCGCTCAATGAGGGCTGGTAATGGGGTGCTACGCTGAGGAAAACGGTAATAGTCGAATTCAAATTCTGGTCAGGTTCGGTTATTGTAATGTCAAATGAACCGCCGTCAGTTGTTGTAGCTCCTTCATTCAAACGAACAATAACGGTGGTATTTTTTGACCACGTAGGGAAGACATTGTCAACACTTGATTCTACGGGAACAATGTCCCAGTAGGGTGAAAGACCAGAGTCATCAATGCTAAGATTATAATCCTCAATGCTTGAACCGTTGTTGTTAACGGTTAGCGTGACATTGGTCGTTTGGCCTGGAGCCAAAATTACGTGGCTAGAATCAACAGAAAGATGGATACTCGGGTCAGCCGAGACCGTCATTACCAGTGGTGAAAGACCAGTGAACAAAAGCAAGAGCGTGAAGGCTAAAGCGCGAACAGGTCGGTTGGACATAGAAAGACCAGCGGGAACCTCTTCATGAGACTTCGGGCCGTGAGGGCCGAAAATTCACGCTTCGGTAAGGGCGTGGACCAATGGCCCATCAAAGCGTACGTATGGAGGGAAATGGTCAACAGGATTTCTTCCAAAAGGAGCACTGAATGCGCCAATTGAGCATATTAGATGATTCAGTCGTAATGATACAGCGCTGGCTGCTGACCACTGGCTTTGAACTGAAGTGTTGGAACCTAACCATTACCATAGGAGGCACCTTAGGAAGCAAATGCATGGTTCCCGATGGAAAATCCACTCAATTCCATCATACACCAAAGGCGAATGCTTCATGTTCTCCACCGCAGCCCACCACCCATGACCACTTGGGTTCCAACCGCTTACCGAACGCATACGCTTGGAGAAATCCAGACATTGGGCGCCGACCTTATCGACCAAACCGTGACCGTTGCAGGATTCATGGAGGCAAACCGAGGCAAGGGGGCCATTTGTTTTGTTGACCTGCGCGATGGAACTGGAACCACTCAAGTATTTCTCAAGGCAGATAATATCGGTGCTGAATCGTTGGATATTGTTCAACGAATGACCCGAGAGTCAACACTCCAGTTTACCGGTACTGTTTCATTAAAGCGACCGCCTAAGGTCAAGGAGGGTGAACCGACTCCCCCTCCTGCTTACGAGGTTCTTGCAACGTCCGTAGAAGTGATCGCACGAGCAGAGGCCCCACTGCCACTTGGTGTGACAGACACAGTGAATGTTGAACTTGACACTCGCTTAGACAATCGTTTCCTCGATTTACGCAGAGCCCACGTCAATGCAATGTTCAGACTCCGAGGCAAGGTTTTGCAGTTTGGCCGCCAACACCTCATCACTGAGGGATTCATTGAAACCCACACTCCAAAAATCGTAGCAACCGCAACCGAGGGTGGGACCGACCTCTTCCCAATGCAATACTTTGAAACCCCAGCCTACCTCAACCAGTCACCACAGTTGTTCAAACAATTGTGCATGAGCGGAGGTTTGGAACGAGTCTTCGAAATTGGACCCGCTTTCCGAGCCGAAAAGCACGATACATACCGTCACCTCAACGAATTTATTTCCTTTGATATTGAAGTCAGTTGGGCCAATGATGACGACGTCATGGGAGTGCTTGAACGCATGCTCCACCACATTTGGAAGTCTGTTGCCGAAGAAGAGGAATCTCAAGGACTCATCGCTACCATCAATGCTTATCGCGCCACACAAGAAGAGGAAGCCATCGAAGTGGTCGTACCTGAACTCCCGTTCCCACGTATGGAATACTGCGATGCGATTCGCATCATTAAGGAAAAAGGAGGAACCATCGAATGGGGAGATGATATTGATGCGGAGAACTCTGACCTTCTGGCAGAAGACCTGCCTCAATTTTACTTCCTACCACGCTGGCCAATGTCTCTCAAACCGTTCTACATTCATCATGTAGAAGGTGAAATTGGCAGTACTGACCAGCAACTTTCACGAGGATTTGACCTCAACTTTGGTAGGGATGAAATGACCTCTGGTGGCCAACGTGAGCACCGAATTGACGTACTTATTGATAACTTGAAGAACATGGACCTTGACCCCGAAGAGTTTGAATTCTATGTCGCTGGTTTCCGCCATGGTGTACCTCCACACGCAGGGTGGGGACTCGGAGTAGAGCGAATTTTGATGAAACTCACTGGCGCTAAGAACGTTCGAGAAACCGTACTGTTCCCACGTGACCGAAAGCGCTTCTGTCCTTGAGTTCAACCAAACAAAAGTAAATACCCGACACCAAATACAACGATGTCACACAACGCATGGGTGATGTAGGGCACCCAAATACTACGGTATTTCATGTAGAGCCAACTGAAGGTTGCTCCACCAATAAACAGCCCGAAACATGCGAGAAGATTGGCTTCAATTGCGAAACCGAGGAACCACAATGCAAAGAAGTGATGGAGGACAAAAATTCCGGCTGAGAGGAACACGGTAGCCCACCCTTCACCGAAAAAAACTTCTGCTTTCTCAACAATAAACCAGCGAAATACATATTCTTCAAGCACTGAATTACCAACCGTCCAAAAGATGGCTGCGGCGATGTATGTGCTTTGAACCGTGAGCCCGAAAGGCTCCAATGTTTCACGGAAAGTATCCTGGTCTACCCTTGATTGGCCAATGAAGACCCAAGCGAGTACCATAACGGCACTGAACAAAACACCTACTCCAAATCCAACACCGAGTCCACCTTGCTTCGGGAGTGACCAAGAAAACGGCTTCTTATCCACATAGAGCATCCAAATCAGCGGAAGGCCAAGCATCCAAGCCTTGGAAGTGACCCATGCAAGTTGTCCTACAAATCCGTTACCCGAGCCAAAGGAGGCGAAAATGGAAACCGTAGGGGCGATTCCTACCAATACTAAGGCAAGAAGGGAATTTCGTCGAGAGACATCACCCATCAAATCACACCTTTGGAGGGGGCAAGTATGGATAGTTAGCATGCCCTATTGACTCAGCGGGTTCTACTTCTTGGGGGACTGAGGGGGAAAAGGCATCCATTGAAGGAGGAGCGAGAGGTTTGGATGCATCTGTAAGAAGGGTTTCTTGATGAACATCGTTGAAATTGCCGATCAAATTTAGACCGTCATCTGTTTGAGAACGCTTGTAGTAAAACCCTCCAGCACCGATTAAACCGATGAGAAGCATCAATCGGAAAATTACATCAAACCATGAATCAAGTGATGCTTGATTTGGAAATGTATCCAAAGCATTTGCAATGCCATCACCATCGGCATCGTACTTCCCTTGAGCGTCAAAGGGGAATTGATCAGCGTTATCTCCAAGACCGTCTCCATCGGAATCAAGCCATTCATAGGCACTGTTCGGGAAGGCATCTGCATTGTCTCCAACACCATCAACATCACTGTCAAGACATTCCGCTGGGTCATTTAGGAACACGTCTCCGTTATCTCCACATCCATCTCCATCGGTGTCAATCCATTCTGTAGCATCTTCGGGGAAGACATCGGCATTATCTCCCACGCCCTCTCCATCGGTATCGTTCCATTCGTTTGGGTCCGAAGGGAAAGCATCGCGATTATCTCCGTAAGAATCATTGTCTTTGTCAGCCCAATCGGTTGAATCAAATGGAAATAAGTCGCTGTTATCACCAACGCCATCCTCATCGGTATCGTTCCATTCGTTAGCGTCGTTTGGGAATCGGTCATTGGTATCTGCGTAGCCATCTCCGTCACGGTCCGGGCATCCGAGCGGATACAAAGAAAGGCCGTAAAGTAGGAAACATGCATCTCCATTATCGCCCACCCCGTCGTCATCTGAGTCCATCCATTCATCTTCATCTTCTGGGAAACGGTCTGCGTTGTCACCGTAGCCATCTTTGTCCGAATCGAGACATTCAGTTCGGTCAAACGGGAACTCATCCCCATTATCGCCGCATCCATCACGGTCAATATCGCTCCACTCGTTTGGGTCAAGTGGGAACATATCATTTCCGTCCAAATAAGAATCACCGTCTGTGTCGGGAACGCGCGGGTCGCTACCAATTGCTGCTTCAGCGTCATTATCCAAGCCATCTCCGTCAATATCACTGTCTTCAAGATCAGAACATCCATCACCGTCTAAGTCATTGAGATGGGCACCGGTGATTCCTTGTGGGCACGTGTCACCAACATCCAATACGCCATCATTGTCGTCATCGTCGTCCTCAGTGTCTGAACAACCATCAGCATCGTAATCGATGAGTGAAGGGCTAAACGGGCACGGGTCTACAAAATCATTGAGTCCGTCATGATCTGAATCCCTCTGTACTGCTGAGCAACCCGTAGCGTTGACACTGTCTCCAGCCGCAGTATTTGGGCATGCATCAATGCCGTTAACGACACCATCTGAATCGTCATCCAGTTGATTCCAAGAGCAACCTTGTTGATTGGCCTGTTCTGTTTCATCGGTCCAAGGGCATTGGTCAAGTGAGTTCACAATACCGTCCCCATC
Organism: Methanobacteriota archaeon; assembly: GCA_018662715.1. GTDB lineage: Archaea > Thermoplasmatota > Poseidoniia > Poseidoniales > Poseidoniaceae > Poseidonia. Next base: position 7,512 of record JABJFP010000090.1, read on the forward strand.
TCGGTCAGGAGTGCCAATTGATTCAACAGCATACCTTGCGATGAATTTGTGCATCACTCGAGTTGGGTGTGCTTTGTCAAAAAAGAGGTACTCGTCTGGATTTGGAACGATTGTACTTGCGCTGTTGCATATTGGAAGGGGCAAGAGGGTAGAACCACCCGAACAAGCTGCATCTTGAGTATTGGTGAGTCCGAGTGCTTCCTTGTGGAGAACGATATCGTGGAAGATTGACCATGCATCAATGGTGTGAATCGTCAGTCCTAATTCAATGCGTAAATCTACAACCAGAGCGTCTAATTTGGTGTTATAGTCAATCACTTCATCGCGGATGGTGGCTTGTTGTGAAGCACTTCTGCTGAGTATTTCTGGAGTCATCTCCAGAGGTGGAAGATTTGGAACGATGAGCGTGCGTGCACCGGCCCCATGCAATTGTCGGATGTGAGATTCCATATTGGCAGAAATCGTGTTGGCGTTAGCAGTGCCGTAGAGAAAATCATTTCCTCCCGCCCAAAGTGAAACGACAGCATTGGAAGGTATGGTTGATTGAACGCTACCAAGATAATTTGTGATTTGAGTTCCTACATTTGGAATCACAAGATATGCATAACCACTTCCTGTTTGTGCCCCACCAAATGCTCGGTTATCTCCTGCTGCAGTTCCCGAGCCGATGCTCACGGTCGTACCGTAAGCATCGTCCATGTAGCCAAACCAAACTTCACCGTTTGAGAACCGGCCCTGCCAATATGGCGGTACATCGGGCGTGTTGAGAAATGAATTTTTTGCGTTACCCATATCGGACAATGAGTCTCCAAACGAGAGAAGAGTTGCAACATTTGGTACCATGACCTGTTCAAAAACCATGAATTCAACTGTTGCTTCGCCGATGATGTTTCCATTTTGTGCTCGGATTTCAGTTTCAAACGAATGGAAGTGGGAGCCGCTGTAAAACGTTCCGAGATGGACCTCAAACGTGGTGAATGTCCCAGCTGCTTGGAATTGATGGGTTCCGTTGAGTATTTGAGAACCATCTTCATCTAAAAGAGACCATGAGGCAGTAAGGGCTTGTTGGTAAGGAGCATCTCGTAAAGAATAGTCAATGATAACGGTTTCATTTGAGAACCAATCGAAACGTTCCAGAGAAACATCGGTGCTCATTGCTCGGCCGCTGCCGCTAGATGCCGCTACCCAAGAGGGGGACAACAAGACAAAGAGAAGTGCCCAAATGTGCCATCTCACAGTGTTGCTAGTTCTTATCACTTGAAAGGTCTTCCCACGGCATTCACTTCGCAACAGTGATAGGGCCGCCTCAGTGAGTCACTCATATGCCCGTTGACCGTATGCAGTGGGGAGCGGAAGAATGGCAGTACGCTGATCTCTACATGCCTGACGACCCGTCACCGTTTCAACGAAATGTTGGTGTCCCTTGCATCATGCTGATTCACGGTGGTTTTTGGAAAGAAAAATATACGCTGGATTTGATGCAGCCCATCGCTGAAGACTTGGCTGAGGCTGGGGTTGCTGTATGGAACATCGAATTCAAGCGCTGGACAGATGGCGATGAAGGTGTTTGGATGGACACATTGTCCGACGTATTGCGTGCGTGGGGACAACTCGCACTCCTCCCTGGAATTGACATCACACGCTCAATGGTAATGGGGCACTCCGCTGGCGGTCAACTCGCACTCATTCTTGCGGCAAAGGCAGACCGAAAACCATGGCTTGCCATTGCCCAAGCGCCTCTTACAGACCTCGTGGGTGCAGACCATGCTCGTCTTTCGGATGAAGGAGATGCCGTGCGAAAATGGTTGGGTTGTTCACCCGATGAAAACCCTGAAGCGTGGTCACGATTAAACCCCGTTGACCATCCACCAAAAACCAGCGTTCTGTTGTTTCACGGGGAGGAAGATACCGACGTACCTCTTCTCCAATCCGAAACCTATGCCCGGATTATGAAGGCAAAAGGTGCCGATGTCCAGAAGATTTGGCTTCCTGGAAACCACTATGACATTATTGATGTAGCAAGCGATGATTGGTTGGTTCAGCTTAACGCAATTCTTGATTGGTTGTAGCGAAGGGCTATGACCATCGGCTTCTTGGGCGAGGTATGGACCTGCTTGGAACTGACTTCCCATATGCCCAAGGCGCCCTTAACGGCAAGCATGCAATGGTTTGTGGAGCCAGTAAAGGAATCGGCGCTGCTACTGCAAAAATGATGGCAAAGGCAGGTGCAAATGTCACTGTTTGTGCCAGAAACGAAGCGGCTCTCAATGAACTCGTAGAAGAATTGGCGACCCTCGGCAAGGGAACACATACTGCGCTCCAACTCGACCTTGAAGACACGGAAAACCTAACCTCTGCCGTCCACTCATTGATTGAATCAACAGGCCCAGTACATATTCTCATCAACAATGCGGGAGGTCCTCCGGGGGGCCCTCTCATGAACAACAAGGTCGGTGATTTCGAAGCACCCTTCAGGCGCCACCTTCACGCAGCACACACATTAGTTCAAGCGCTTGCACCTCAAATGGAAGAACAAGGATACGGCCGCATCATCCAAATCATTTCCACCTCAGTCAAAGAACCGATCCCCAACATTGGGCTATCAAACACGCTCCGTGGCGCTATGGCTTCGTGGGCGAAATCTCTGTCGAATGAATTGCATCCCTCAATCACGATCAACAACGTCCTACCTGGATTCACCAATACCTCCCGTTTGGATTCACTTGCTCAATCCATTCAAGAGCGAACCGGTAAAACTGCAGAGGAAGTTCAGGACACTTGGCTCTCGCAAGTGCCGATAAAGCGCTTGATTGACCCTCTAGAAACTGCAAGTGCAATCGTCTTCTTGACACTCCCAGCATCAGGCGGCATCCGTGGTGTCAGTCTCGCAGTTGATGGCGGTCGACTTCGCTCAATTTGAGGTGAAACCATGGTCAATGAACTGTCTCCCGAACGTGCACGGCAAGTGTTGGACATGCTCACTCATGGCGGAGCGATGGACGGAATCAATACGTCCCTAGCCCTACGACTCATACCACTTGCATCAGAACTTGGAGACGATGAACTCGTGAACCGACTCTTGGACCACGCATCCGTTGTCGCTGAAGACGATATTGAGCGCGGTTGGGCACGATTTGAAGGGATGAAAGTCATGAATGCGTCAGCAAATAACATGCTTGTCCTTGCTGAAAGTGCTGAAACAATGGACCTCGGAAATCCACTTGCTGCTGCGGTTCATCATCACGTCGCTCTGTTGCACATGTCGGATGGAGCATTGGATGAAGCACGAGCCATCGCGACTCGTTCACTTCGTTTGCGAGAGCAACTGCAAGACCTCAATGGCATGGCCTACGGCCTTGCTTTATTGATGGCGATCGCCAAGAAACAAAACGATTTTGAAACCGCTATTGCACTTGGAACCGAGCGACTGGAATTGGTCACTAAACTCGGAAAGCACGTCGTCCAGATGGAAGCAGTAGCAGAACTCGCTCACTGTAAAGCGACAATCGGTGAATTTGAGGCATCACGAGAACTCTACAACGATTCGCTTGAACAAGCTGTTGAACTTGGAAGTATTTCTGGCCAACTCGTTGCCCGATGGGGACTTGCTGACCTTGCTGAAATTGGGGAAGATTACGAATCAGCTATGCTGGTTCTCTCCGATTTACTCCACGTGTACATGGCGGAGGGTCTACCTGCACCGCAGCAAGTAAAAAAGCGCATTGAGGCTCTAACGCAACTCAAACCGTCTGCACAAAAAGGGGACGAAGGTTCACAATAACGGAACGCACGAATTATGAGCCAAGGCGATATGGAAGGAACGGTGGACAAATGGAACATGACATTTTCTTTTCAATTTCTCAAACCCCCGATGAAGAGGGGCACATCCCTTCTGAAGCAACCATGTTTCAAAATTACTTTCAACAATTAGAATGTGCAGACCGTCTCGGCTTTAACGTCGGTTGGCTCGCTCAAGCCCACCTTTCTACCGAGGAACAGAAATCGAATTCAAGACCGGTTGTCCCACACTGGCAGGGAGAGGTCGGCCTCTGCACTGATTTCCCACAACTTGCTCTTGAGTCATTTCGGCGAACTTCAAACATCGAGATGGGGAGCGCAGTCATGGCAATATTGGCCTCCGGCGGACCGATTGCTCAAGCCGAGCGAATTGGAAACGTCCTCACCTACCTTGGCATGAACCCAGATGAACACCGTAAACTCCACGTTGGCTTTTCTGCGGGTCGGTTTGAATTTATGGCGCGCCCTTACGGAGTTGTTCCACGTAACTCAATCGAAGAAGCTGCTTGGCCTGCGCTACGCGGTCAAGTGTTCATGGAAGCAGCCGAAATATTCCTTCGTTTGTTACGAGGTGACGTGATAAGCACCGAGGACATCAACCCGACCATCCTAACTCGTGCGAATTTTAGAAGCGATGAGGATTGGGAGGCTGTTCAATCCGCAGCAATTGAATTTGAAGGCCTAAATGACCGTCCGGAATCCATAGAAATCCCGCCCCGTTACACCTTTGAGTCGTTGAAAATCATCCCTCAAGATTTCCGCCGAGAACTTCTCGAACTCATCATTGGGAGCCACGACCCAAGGGCACAAACTTTCGTCAATTCGATCTTACCGGTCAAGGTGTTTAACCTCTCAATTACTGCCCCGGAAATCATTGACTCCACCCATCAACGCATGGCTGAGGTTTACCACCCTAGCGGGGGCTCTTGGCAAAGAAGAGACATGCCTCGTACCTCGTTTGTATTCCTCAACGCTGAAGATGGACTTACTCCTGAAGAACAATCAAAAGCCGCTAAAGAAGAAGCAAAGGTTGCCCTTAACGCATATTGGAACGCCCTAGAAGGAACCATTGACCCTTCAAAAGTTGAGCGTGCCACCAATAACGCACTCATTGGGAATGTCGAACAAATCGCTCAACAAATGGTTGACCGTTTCCACCCACAAGACAGGATCATGGCTTGGTTTGATTTCTTCAATCACGATTCAGACCGTGTGTGCCGTAACATGACAGCGTACATGGAACAGGTCGTCCCTAAAGTAGAATCAATGCTAAATCAATGAGGGACGAACATGGGCATTCATCACGACACATTCTCCGCCGTCCAACCGGGAAAACCCGGTTCAGCCATGTATCCAACTTCACCTCTCGGTGAGCGAGTAGAAGGAATTCCAACCGGCCGTGAAGTGGCTTGGGAGCCTCTCGTTGATTACCGACGAAACGGTGTCTCTGAAACCACAATCCACGGAGCAGTCGCTTGGGCACACGGAGACGAAGTGATTCACTCCTTTGGCGGAAACGTTCTCTGCTATGGCCGCTCGATGATGAAACCCTTCATGCTCAAAGCCTTCACAGAGGAACTCGCAGATTGCAGTTGGGAACAAAAAGCCATTGCGGTCGCATCCCATAACGGCGATACCGAGCACGTCGCTGCAGCACAATCGCTTCTTTCCCAAGCAGAATGGCCCTTGATGCTCACTCCACTTGACGTCCCACTCATACAATTTGGACGGCAGGTTCGCCGGCCACGCCGTTGGTTCCATACATGTTCTGGGGAACATGCTGCAATTCTTCGTGGATGTAAATTGAAGGGATGGAAGAGAGCGGGTTACACCCTTCCTTCTCATGAAGTGTTTGGGGCTTACATGGAACAACTCCGAACCTACCTCGGTCAGGACTGGAAGCCTCTCCGCATCGCCAAGGATGGTTGCGGCCTACCCACTGTATCCAATACGGTGTCTGAACTCGCACAAATCTACGCAGGTTTGGTTCGTGACAAAGATGACGATTGGATTTGGGAGTCCATGATTCGACACCCTGACCTTGTTGGAGGATTCAACCGATTGGATTCAACTATCCTCAAAGCGGGTGAAGGAAGAGTCATCGCAAAAGAAGGGGCTGATGGTCTCCTCGGCATGGCGATTGAACATCCCGATTACCCCAAGGGATTGGGTATCGTTGTCAAAATCGCACACGGATGGAATTCTCAAGCAACTTGGTATGTTGCTCGCGCCCTACTCGGAGTGCTGGGAATTAACTTGAGAAATCCATACCCTCTTCATCGTCAAAAAGCGTTCATTGTACCTGGAATTGTCCCAGAAGCCTACGTTGACATTCTTGAAACCGTACCAACGTGGGATGAATGGGACCCGGACAGAGACCGCTGGAATTACGAAACCGAGGTCTGAACATGAAACCACTCCTCAACTACATCGGTGGCTCATTCGTACCGGCTGATTCGGCCAAAACTTTGGAAAACATCAATCCAGCCACCAACGAGGTCATCACCACCATTCCTCGTTCATCATCAACCGATGTCAACAACGCCACCGTTGCTGCAATTAACGCAGAGGGTGCTTGGAAAGCAACCACATTTGAAGACCGAATTCGATGGCTGGACCGTATTGCTGATGCACTTGAGGCAAAGGCTGAGCAAATCGCCCAACTTGAAACGATGGACACGGGAAAACCAATTTCTCTTTCTCGGCGTGTGGACGCCGCACGATCGGTGAGCAATTTCCGTTTCTTTGCAAACTATGCAAGAGAACAAGAGCCCATGGAATTTGAAGCCCACGGTGCCATCAATTACGTCCATCGCTCTCCAGTTGGATGTGTTGGGCTCATCACGCCTTGGAATCTACCTCTTTATCTTCTTACATGGAAGGTCGCACCTGCCTTGTTAATGGGAAATACCATCGTAGCCAAACCGTCAGAGATGACACCTATGACAGCGAACTTGCTCGCTGAAACACTTGATGAACTCAATTTGCCTGCTGGTGTATTCAATCTCGTACATGGACTTGGACCCGAAGTAGGGCAAGCCATCGTTGAGCATCCAAACATCAAGGCTATCTCTTTTACAGGAGGCACTGCAACTGGAAGAATTGTTGCCGCCACTGCTGCACCAATGTTCAAGAAACTCTCACTGGAACTTGGTGGGAAAAATGCTACGATACTCCTTGACGATGCGCCGGTTGATGACATCGTTGACGACCTTGTCCGTGCATCGTTTACAAACTCAGGACAAGTTTGTTTGTGTGGCTCAAGAGTACTTATTCCTCACTCCATGTACGACGAAGTTTCAGCGAAGTTTGTTGAAGGTGTTGAACGGCTCAAAATTGGAAACCCACTGGATGATGACACTCAAATGGGAGCAGTCATTTCTCTTGCACATCTTGAGAAAGTTGAATCATATATCCAACTTGGAATTCAAGAAGGTGGAATACTCCTAACAGGTGGTACAAAGGAGAATGCAAGCGTATCTGGAGTTCATCCGGACGGAGCATTCCTGCGCCCAACTGTAATTGGAGGACTACCCCATACCGCTCGAACCGCAACTGAGGAAATCTTTGGCCCCGTTGTCACGCTCCATGCCTACAAGGATGAAGATGAGGCAGTAATGATGGCAAACTGCACGGATTACGGCCTTGCTGGTTCAGTTTGGACGGCTGACATTCAGCGAGGGCGGGCCTTTGCAGAGCGCATGGAAACTGGAATTGTATGGGTAAACACATGGCTTAACCGAGACCTAAGGACGCCTTTCGGAGGCGTAAAACAATCCGGCGTTGGGCGAGAAGGCGGCACATGGTCGATGAGTTTCTTTTCTGAAATGACCAATGTATGCGTCATGCAACCTTAGACCAACACTG
>JABJFP010000091.1 GCA_018662715.1 Methanobacteriota archaeon
AGACGGATACGGAATTCAGATGTCTCCAGTAAACTTCTCATTGAACACGTTGGCAGAAGGCATGTTCACATTTGGAGACCTCAACATCACATACGATACAGAATTCCTGGTAAATATTAATCCTCATCCTTCTGGCAATTTGAGCAATGTATTGAATCAACAGATGACCGGTGGGTCAGGAGCGTTGAATGTGCCTTTGCTGTTTTACACAACTCAAAACGGTAGTTTCGAAGTATCCACCCCCACAATCTCTTACATCGAAGGTGCCCCAAATATCGCGCTCCCCCCAACTCCAATCTTGCAAGTCAATCAATTGAACAGCACCACTCTGGAACTTGCTTGGCAGAATCAGAGTGATTTTGGTGACGACTTACTTCAATTTATGATTTACAGAGTTGGCCAGAACCAATCCTTAGATTTACTAAATATCTACGCAAACAGCATTAGTAACTTTACGATTGATACCAACTTCCTTCCAGGTGAGCAATACGATTACTATGTTCGCAGCGTGCATCAATTCGGAGTTACCAGTAATCTTTCTGCACCCCTATCCATTACCGTCCCTTATCCGCTTCCACAGTCCTACATACCAAACGTTACTGCTGCAGACCATCCCGAAGACCTTGGAGGTCAAGTAGACATCTCTTGGTCCCCAGGGCATCCGTCTGTGAATGTACATCATATCTATCTCAGCACGGTGAACTTCACTTCAGTTGAGGGATTGAATACCTCCACGACTACAGCAGCATCTGTCTTCAATACCACTTTGGACGTTGACAGCCATGGCGACTATCTCCTTGATGGAACGCCCTATTTCGTCGCTGTTGTTGGTGTCGATCAGTTTGGTAATTATTCATACGACGTGACCGCATTCGGCCCAGTCTTCACTAGAAACGATACGGTGCTGGCCAGTTCGCTTGATGTCTCATACGTCGGATTTACAAGCGATGAAAACCTTTCTCATGTATTGTTGAAGAAAGATGGAGCGTTGAATGTTATTGCCCATTTACATCAGAACGGCTCGAGCATTGCCGGAGCGGAGGTAGCGTTGAATATTCTTGGAGATAATGATAACTATACTGTCATAGAAACAACGAATGAATCCGGTAAAGCCGTGTTTTCAATCTCCGCCCTCACTACACTCGGTCCGATTGAAGCCCTTGGTCAAATGACACTTTCAGTTTCTTATGAAGGAAGTCAAGGGGGCCTCATTGACCGCCCGCTATCACCTTCTTACAACCAAACCTCTGCGTTTGGTGTCATTGATGTATCCTTCACGACCGTTGAGCCAATCCTTCTTGGCGAGAACAATTCGTTTTCAACGGTCCTCATTGTTAACGCACAAATCCCCGAGCAACAAGTTTTGCTCGCCAACATGGCCGTGGGATGGGTTGCAAACGATGGAAACGGCTCAGAAGTATCATCCGGAATTGGAGAGGTTCGTGGAAATGAAATGGAACTATCAGGAATTGGTGCCTTCGGTGGAATGTTACATATTCACCTGGACACGTTCACTCCTTACTACTACACTCAAGGCATGGCCGTCATGATTGAGTTTGAGTCAGCACCTGATAATGGTCAAAATCAAACCAACACCACCGACTCCAACAATACTACAAACCAGACGACATTCCCAGATGTAACGCTACCAGGAACAATTGATTGCGGAACAGCAACGTATGCATGGGAAGAAAACAGCACCGACGAGAGCATTACGTGCACCATCACCAACCCGAACCCGTTTGATGTGTTTCTTGGATTCTCTTGGAAGGTCACTCCAACCACAACTCCTCCGTTGACCTTTGAGGCGCCTTTTGGTGTGGCAGCCGGTGTGCCGCCCCTCACCATTTCTGCGGAGGCATCAATCCAAGTGGAATTCTCGCCGGTTCGCAATGGACCATCCGATGGGCTGTTCCCTGGGATTCAGGGCGTGGGCTACGTCGTTTACTTCTCATGTTCGGAGTTGGGTGGAGCCAATGAGTGCGATTCCATGACAACGTCAACCGCCAGCACTGAAGGTGAACTGGTTTGGACGCTAGCACAGCAACTCGAAGAACCCTCTGACAATACTGACACTACCAAGGATGGAGAAGATAGTGCATCAAGCTCCACAACTCCAGTTTTGGTGGGAATTGGCGTAATTATCTTCGTTGCAGCACTCATTGGAGGAGTTATCTTCATGCGTTCTCGTGGCGATATTGATTTTGACGATGATGACGATGAGGATTACTATACTGAAGCAATGGCCGCTCCAGAAGTTCGCCCGGGACAGAAGAGTCTGGATTTGAACGCATCTAAGTCTCTAGATTCCCTCAAGGCGGAAGGTAAGGAACTCCATGAAGAAGCCCCAGAAGGAATTGAATCCTCGATGCTAGGAAGCAGCGCTGATGCCTTCCAATTTGGTGCAACTGCTGAGGATGCGGTTGCTGAAGAGGTTGCTGAAGAGGTTGCTGAAGAAACCGATGATGCGGAATATCCAGCCGAAGAAGAATGGGCCGAGGAAGAAGCAGAAGAGGACGATGGAATCTCTACGGACGAAAACGGCACCGAATGGTGGGAAGATGAAGAAGGCGTCTGGTGGTACCGTGAAGAAGGCTTGGAAGACTGGGCTGTTTGGGAAGATTGATTCATCCGTGAGTCTTTTCATGGGCTGACGAGTGGACACAAATCGGAGGGAATACAATGGATGCGAATCTTCAATCCTACGCGTTGGTTTTGCACCAAGACGCTGACCCCAGAACCGGAGGCGTGGCTATATGCGGGTTCACAACGGCAGGAATGGTCG
>JABJFP010000092.1 GCA_018662715.1 Methanobacteriota archaeon
ACCTGGAGTTGAATCCACATTTTCTTCCGCTCTGATTGTTTGGAGCGACCGCCTTCTTCACCTCCGGTTGTTTGGTCTCTGCGTTCCCCAAGCATTGCAAACGAATACCCGGGACGAATCAATCGGGCCAAGACCCACATGTCATCAACCGACTCGACACGTAGTTTCCACTCGTGCTGATCCCGCTTGAGAATGTTCATTGCTTCACCCAAATACACCCAAGAGGTTGCCGTTTTCATCCATGTCCATGTCAAGTGCTGCTGGACGCTTGGGTAAGCCGGGCATGGTCATCATGTTGCCGAGAACAGCGACAATGAATCCAGCGCCTGCATTGAGTCGGAATTCTCCTATTGGAATGGTAAATCCAGTCGGGGCGCCGAGTAAACTTGCATCATGAGAAAACGAATATTGGGTCTTTGCCATACAGACGGGCAAGTTTCCATATCCCCACGAACGAATACGGTCAAGTTCACGCTTTGCTTTAGCCGTCATTGAAATTCCATTAGCTTTGTACATGCGAGTTGCTATAGCAGTTGCTTTCTCCAAAACATCAACCTCAGGTTCAAACAACGGTACGAATGGCCGACCGGATGCGATGTGGTTTTGTACAGCCTTAACAACGGCTTGAGCGAGGTCTTTACCTCCTTCTCCACCATTCGCATGTACCTCAGTAATGCATACAGAAGTTGCTCCACTTTCATGTGCTGCATCACGAATTGCACTTATTTCTGCGTCTGTATCGGATGCGAATTTGTTGATTGAAACCACTACAGGTATTCCAAATGCTGCCATGTTTCGGATATGACGGTCAAGATTTGTTCTAGCGCCTGTAACGGTCGCTTTGACATTCTCCGCTTCGAGAGTTGCCTTATCCGGACGAATCCCACCGCGGTCACCGAATGCTCCACCGTGAAGTTTCATCGAGCGAACGGTGACATTCATGACTACACAATCGGGTGCTTTCCCAGAAGTTGCTGCTTTAATGTGCATGAATTTCTCTGCACCCATGTCAGAACCAAAACCAGCCTCTGTTACAACGAAATCTGCACTTGCGAGGGCCATTCTGTCCGCAATGATGCTCGAGTTCCCATGTGCAATGTTTGCAAAAGGACCTCCGTGAATAAATGCAGGGTTTCCTTCCAGTGTTTGGGCAAGATTGGGTAGGAATGCTTGTCGAAGCAAGAGAGCCATTGCACCAGCCCCACCAATCTCGTTGGCTTTGACTGGATTCCCATCAGTGGAGGTCCCCACAACGATTTCTCCGAGACGCTTTCTCAGATCTGCATAGTCGCTTGCTAACACCAAGATGGCCATGACTTCGCTTGCAGCAGTGATGTCAAAGCGATCTTCTCGGACCAAACCGTTCGCAGGCCCACCAAGGCCAACAGTCACTTGGCGAAGTGAACGGTCGTTCATGTCAATGACACGGGGCCATGAGATTCGCGAAGGGTCGAGTTTGGAATCATTTCCGTGTTTGAGGTGATTATCAATTAATGCTGAAAGAAGATTATGTGCAGAGGTGACGGCGTGTAAATCTCCCGTAAGGTGGAGGTTGATGTCCTCCATGGGGAGGACCTGAGCATGACCGCCGCCAGCAGCACCTCCTTTGATTCCAAACACTGGTCCCATAGATGGTTCACGGATGACACATGTAGCAGATTGCCCTATGTGACACAAGGCTTGCGTAAGTCCAATCGTTGTTACGGTTTTTCCTTCTCCGAACGGGGTTGGGTTGACAGAAGTCACAAGGACCAAATTTCCTTGAGCCTTGTTAAATCGAGCTTTCAGTGCGTCCCATGTGATTTTAGCCACGCCCTGGCTCATCGGGAAAATCTCGTGAGAAGAGATACCTAATTTCCAAGCGATGGCTTCAATGGGCTCCATTTTTGCCGCTCGTGCAATCTCAAGGTCACTGGTCATGAACGCCTTTGCGTATCGTTGAGCCTTTGAAGCCGTCGCTTCATCTCATCAATCGGAGGCGATTTTCGCACCCTGTCAAGCCTGCGGGGGAGGTTCACTCTTCCTTCATGCTGCCCAAGTAATCGGGCAAGTCAACGCCAGCCATCTTGGCCACGTCGTGAACTGGAGGTAGGCTCTGCATCAAGGACGAGACAAAGTTGGAGGTTGAACCGCCGCCTTCTGCATTGTTGCCTGAGTCCCAAACAGTGATCTTGTCAATCTTCAAGTTTGCAATTGCCTCAGTTTGGCGAGCGACCAAGCCTTCGATCTTCTCAACCATGAGTAGGGTCGCCGCTGCCTTTGCATCGCCGCCCGCGCTCTTGACCAACTTTGCATATCCATCAGCTTTCGCTTCAAGTACGGCTCGTTGTCCTTCAGCTTCAGCATTGTATGCTGCGAGTGTTGCATCAGCAAGACCTCTTGCAATTCGGCGTTGGCGTTCGGCTTCGGCTTCAGCAGCAATCTCAATCTGTTGCTTGGAAACTTCTTCACGAGCAATTTCTTCAGCACGAAGACGCTGACCTTCAAACTCATATTGAGCCTTCTCAATTTCAACTTGAGCAATACGCTTTGCGACTTCTGAACGCTGGTATGCTGATGCTTCGCGCTCAGCAAGGTCAGCATTGTAAGAGGCAATGTCAGCACGAGAAATGTTCTCTCCTTCGACCGCTTGTGCTTCTTGTTGTTGTACGAAAATACGTCGGTCCGCTTCAGCGGACTTCTGACCCTTATCAGAAGCAGCTTGGTTCTTAGCGACTTCAATCTCACGCTCTCGGTTTGCAACTGCTTGTCCAACTGCACCTTGGCGAGTTGCGTTTGCACGGTCAACATCTGCCGCTGCGATTGCTTCGGCTGCTGCCTTGGCACCAATGGATTTGATGTAGTCAGCCTCGTCAGTGATGTCGGTGATGTTGACGTTGATGAGGTAAAGTCCAATCTTGTGCAATTCTGTGTCGACGTTGTTAGCAACCAACGAAAGGAACGCTTCACGGTCCTGGTTGATTTCTTCAATGGTTAGCGATGCAACGGTTAGACGAAGTTGTCCAAAGATGATCTCCTTGGCCATGTCTTCAATTTGAGGTGGTTGTAGGTTAAGGAGACGTTCTGCTGCGTTTTGCATGATAGATGGTTCAGTAGAGATACCGATTGTAAATGTTGAAGGAACGTTGATACGAATGTTTTGTTGAGAAAGTGCGTGTTCCAAATTGATGTTGATGGTGAGGGGTTTCAAGTCAAGCATGGCATAATTTTGGATAAGCGGCCAAACAATCCGACCACCACCGTGGTAACATGCTGCGGCTCCTGCTCCCTTGACGTTACCGTAAACGACCAGAATTTTATCCGAAGGTGCGAGTTTGTATCTGTTTGCTGCGATGTAAACGGTTGCAAGCAACACGAAAACAAAAAGTCCAGTTCCTATAAGTATCAATGCTCCAACAATATCTGCCATAATTATTCCTCTTCTTTTCTTGTGGTGGCTTTTCGGTCAAGGGGTGCTACGATGAGAATTTCTCCAATCGTATCAACCACCTCAATCAATGAGCCGGTTTCAAGGGTTGCTGCTTCGTCGTCTGAACGAGCAGACATGGTGCGCAGCGCACCCTGGAATTCAACTTGTACTTGCCCGGGTTTGTTCGGGTCAATGCGACGGTAAACGGTCCCTCTAGCGCCAAGGGCTTTGTTATGAACGACGGTTCCATCTGATTCTAAGCTTTGCATGGCCTGGAATACTTTTGCAACCACGTACATTGAGGC
>JABJFP010000093.1 GCA_018662715.1 Methanobacteriota archaeon
CATGACGATGCCTTCTTCGAGCAACAACTTGCGTTTGGTTTCGATACCGCCTGCTCCACTGTATCCACCCAGCCCTCCATCTGTTCGTATCACACGGTGACATGGAATGGTCACTGGATAGGGGTTTTTGCCGCACGCATTGGCCACTGCGCGCACTGAATTCGGTCGGCCTATCAGAGCTGCAAGTTCCTTGTAAGTACGAACTTCACCTCTTGGAATCGTCTTCAGTGCTTCCCATACCAGAAGTTGAAACGTTGTTCCAATCAACTCAGGGTGAGCGCTCATGATTGCTAACCAAAGGCACAGGTCTTAGCGGTTTCCTGTATGTGGCGAGTGCTTTTTAGGGGCATCTTAGCGAATTCACTTTCACTTTCATTACCCTCGGAGTAGGGTCTAAGAAAACATACTCGTCCTTATCGGCTGATTCAAAGAAATGGGTCGAACCGTTCCAACTTGGCGTAACAGAATTGAATCAGAAATGACATCGCTTGAGCCCTTTCGTAGGGCGTTAAACTCGGGTGATAAAATTCTCTTTGATGAATTGCTGAACGGCGTCCGTAAACGACGCACGGCCGGTGGAATGTTGCCTGCACATGATGCATGGAAGCCGATGCTATTGTCCATGCTCATTGAATGCCATTCTCGCATCACAGAATTGGAACAACTGCTTGAAAAAACCTCAGAAGTGTGATGCTGTGGACGGGTGGATTATCGATGCACAACTTGGTGATGATGGCATCACCATGGACGTCTGGATGTTTGTAGAACGAAGCGGAGTTCAGCGAATCATCATACCGTGGGCGGCTGCAATTCATGTTCATGCCACAAAACAGCGACTTGAGCATCTCATGAACTGGCTTGAATGTGCTGAGATCACACAACGGTTCGCAGTGGGTTCAATGCGATACATTCGGAGACGGCTTTCCCTTGACCAGTATGAGATGCATGACGTATTGGAAATTGGAATGGCGGACAACCGGCTGATCCGTAGTCTTGCGGAACATATTGAATCGAGAGGTGATTATCATCGCTACACGCTTTATTCAGTTGACGCACACCTCGCCCAACGTTTCTTTGTGGAATACCATGTTGCTCCGTTTCAGTATGTGAAATGGGACGGCATCTGTTTTAGCCCGCTTGAAGAGAATGGGGCATGGCCGGAATTGAAACAGATGGAAATGGAATTTTGCTACGAGGATTCAAACGGATTTGACACCCTAGATTCACGGCTTGAAGAAGTCGTATTGAAGACAGGCATTGTTGGGGGGACCTCCGAACAAATTCGCAGCATCCGCATCAAAAACAATACGTCGGACGGTGCTTTTGTTCAGGCATTGCAACACGCAATCAAAGACGTCAATCCCGACCTTGTCCTGACTCAGGGGGGCGATTCACTCCATCTCTCTGTCCTTCAACGACTCAGTGATGCTGCAAAAACACCCCTGTCATTGAGCAGAAAACCATCTCGATTGGAAGCACGTACCGCTTCTCGAACCGTTCATTCCTACGGCCAAGTGAAGCGAAAGGACGGTTACTTTCCGATGCATGGTCGCATGCATATTGACCTTCGTTCCAGTTTTATCGTTCGTGAAGGTGGTCTTCTCGGACTGTTTGAACTGGCCCGTCATTCAAGGCAATCCCCTCAAGACATTTCTCGGCTTTCACCAGGCTCAGTCATCAGCGCAATACAAATTCGAACGGCGATGGAAGATGGAGTCTTGGTCCCATGGAAGAAGAACCGTCCTGAAGATACCAAGACTGCATGGGAATTGATGATGGCAGACCGAGGTGGATTGTATCTTGACAGCAAGGCTGGATTCTATACCGACGTTGTAGAGCTTGATTTCGCAAGCCTCTTTCCAAACATCATTGCAACCAGAAATATCTCTCCTGAAACCCTCAACTGCGCCTGTTGTCAACCCTCAAAGGTCGACCTCAAAGCCGACCATCTGCTCCCTCTCAATGTTGAGTTAGCGCGTAAAGAGTTCAGACGACGTCACCTTGACGAAAACATCGGAACTGGGCTCTTTCCTGTCACACATTCATGGGCCCTTCCTGTCCCGGGCCTAAGTTCTCACACCTGCGGTCGCGTTCACGGGTTTCTCGGTAGAGTTGTGGCTCCAATCATCGAGCGACGGGGGCAATTGAAGAACCATGTTGTCACCAAAGGTGACGCCATTGACAAACAACAAAATGCGCTGAAGTGGTTACTAGTAACCTGCTTTGGCTACACGGGTTACAAAAATGCACGGTTCGGTAGAATTGAAGCCCATGAAGCAATATGCGCTTGGTCAAGGGAGATTCTTCTGCAAACAATCGCTATGGCTGAAGACGAAGGTTGGACGGTACTCCACGCCATTGTGGATTGCGTTTGGATTGAAAATAAAGCCATCACCGACCGTGAAGAAAAACGCCGCTTAGCATTGGATTTCGCGCGGCGGGTGACCCAAGAAATCGGCATCCCTCTGGAATACGAAGACATGTATCACTTCATTGGCTTCCTTCCCAGTCGGATGCACGGTGCAGGGTCTCTCACGAAATACTGGGCCTACGGTGACAATGGATTGAAAATGCGCGGCATTGAGTCCCGTCAACATTCAACCTGCCAATGGGTGAAGTCGCTCCAAAACATGGCCTTTGAGATTCTTATTGACTGTATTCGAGACGGTATTGACATCCACAGTCGGGGCGTTCAAAACACCATATCAAGCATGCTGCACAACGAGTTAGGGAGACTTGAACGAAACGGTATTGACATGGAAGACTTAGTGGTTAAACGCAGAGTGAGCAAAACCATCGACCAATTCACCGTATCAACATTAACGCATGCAGCACTGCTACGAGCCGCTCAGCTCGGGCATGAGATACATCCGGGAGGTAAGGTGAAATTTGTGGTACTAAAGACCCGAGGGGAAGACCCCACCGAGCGGGTGATTTTGTTAGAAGAACTGCCTCGAACTGCAAAGACTGATGTGAATGTTGACCAAAAGCACTACAGAGAACTTGCGAGAAGAGCAATTTGGGCGATTCTCGCTCCTTTTGGATGGTCCGATGAGGAAATTCGCGTTGGACTGAAAGCCGCTACTCTGTTTGACTTTGCATCCACTGACGAACCGTTCAATTCAGCAACGTGAACCGGTCTTTTTCCTCTTCCACACCCCGATTGTGTACGAGTTCATGATGCAAAATCCGACTGAACGATTCCTCAAGAGTTTCCTGCTCAACCGCTTCTTTGCGAAAACCTGAACTCCCGCTAGGGAGATGCAAAAGCCACATTTTCTTTGACCCGCGAACGCGTTCAACGCGTCCGAGAAGGCGTTGATTGCACCGTCGCTCTACGGCTTGAAGCAAGGTTGAATGGCGCTTTGAATGCGGCTTTGACTCGGTGATCACGACGACTGAAATATTGTGCTTAACCGCGACATGATTGAGATGGTCCATACATCTTCGGAGTAAGGTACGAGCCTCTCGTTCCTTGACCTGTGGGTCAAGATGCATGGTGATGGGTCCGTCAACAACAACAAAGCGAGCTCCGGTAATTTTCAATTCACCATCAAGCCGTTCAATTAACGATGCAAATTGATGAACGGTAAATCCGCGACCGACAAACAGGTTCCGTAGTAAATTATTGGATTCGGGTACGCTCTCAGGAATGCATCGCAGTACACGGGCTGGGTTGAAACGAGTCGCTCCGTCAATCCAATGAACGAACTCCCCCGCCATCAGAGCGAGAGCAGCCCATGCCTCTGCGTAAACACGCATGGATTTACCTGACCTTCCTGCGCCACTCAACTGATAGACGCCCCCCCTACGAGGAGCAATACGAGTTTCATCGATTTCAGCGTCAAGTCTTCTCAGTGCACGCTTGCCGCTCATGATGCTGTTGCCGCGAGGAGCATGACTATGTTTGAGCAGACGCTTTGATTGAAAGTGAAAATGAAGAACGGACAGAAGCGTTTCTATTCATTCCCGCTTCCATGAGCCCGCAGAATAACGGTAGACGATGGGGACACCTGTCGGGACTTCAAGACCCAGAACTTCTTCCTTGGAGAGGCCGTCAAGATGCATGATAATACTACGAAGTGAATTTCCATGGGCGGCGATGAAGAGGTTTTTTCCAGCCTCAATAGCCGGCATCAAGGTTTGTTCAAGATAGGGAATGGTGCGCTCGGCTGTGAGTTCAAGTGATTCACCGTTAGGTGGAGGCACATCGAATGAACGACGCCAAACATGAACTTGCTCTGCACCATATTGCTCTCGTGTCTCATCTTTGTCCAGACCTTGAAGGTCTCCGTACATGCGCTCGTTCAACTGCCATGCGGCGTGAACAGGAAGGATGCTGTCTTTGGCTGCGTCACCTCGGATTTGTGACCATTGACGCATACGAGCCTCGTTCTCTGAAAGGCCTTCTTCCATCTCTTGGCTGTATTGGAACACGGGAGTTCGTCCGCTGTTGTGTTCAGACATAGCGATCATGGCGGTCATTTGAGCCCGAATGAGCATGGAAACATGAACCTCATCGATTGGCAGGTGAGCAATTGCCTTCCCACCTTCACGGGCTTCATCGATTCCTTTGATTGAAAGTGGAACGTCAACCCAGCCGGTGAAAAAACCAGCAGCGTTCCACATGGATTGGCCGTGACGCATCAGGATGAGCAATGACATGGAGGTGCCTCAGTTCGTCCACGAGCAGGCAGGGCATGAAGGTGGCG
>JABJFP010000094.1 GCA_018662715.1 Methanobacteriota archaeon
CCAACGATTAGGAGGAAATTAGACGAGTCATCATCTTCTGCAATCTTAACATTGAATGCGTCGTTTGCATCATTACCGTCATACAACACATCACCTGTTCCATTCACAGACACAACATAATACATTCCGGTTGTTTGTTCGCCGAAGGGGTCCAGTTCAATCTTGAACCAAGCTTTCTCTCCAATTCCAAGTTCAGTCACTTCAATGATTCCTTCAGACGCCGGAGTCAAGCCGTTCATCACGGACTTGACTGTAAGTTGAGTCGAACCCGCCATTGTCCCCGTGTTACGAACTTCAACCTCAAGGTTCATCTTGTCACCGACTCGTGGATTGTCGTCAAGACGGACATTCAAGATCTCAAATGTAGCCTCTTCATGAATGAAGGAATACATCGACTTGTGTTGAGCAATACTGGAGACAATCGGTGAAATTGAACCATCGTCTTGAGGTCCACCACCGAGACGTACACCAGAGCCAGCTGAGTCAACACCTGAAACCCACATAACAATTTCAACGCCACCCATTTGGCTTTGAGGCGGGTCAAATTGTCCATCACTCAGCGGCCACAAATCAAGGCAAGTTGAACTGCCCACATACCCGCCGGGCGTGGTTTTCAATTCAAGAGCAACGCTCTTTGGTTCGGCAGTCCCGAAGGCCTTGACATACTCGCCCCAAGGCAAGTCGTTTTGCGGGTCGTCATAGAACTTCCAATTGACCATCAAGTCTCCGTAGAACATTGCTTCCTGTTCAGCAACCGTTACTGTAAGGTCGACACAATGGAAGGTCGCTGTAGACAATACATCGCTGATGATGGTGCTCGTTTCACCTTTTTGAGCCAACCATGAATTTGCGAGAACTGTAGGTGCGGTTCGGTCTACCTTGATATTGAACGTACTGCATCCATAAAGCGGATTATCTTCACAGAAACCAGCAGTGAAGTCTTCAGCTCCTGTTGGGAGATTGACCAATTTGAATTCATAGGTATATTCGTTGGTAAACACTGGTGCAGTGATGTTGATTGCGAACACCCCGCCAGAGAAATTATGATATGTTGTTTCACTGGATTGGAAGACATACCCTTTGTCTCGGCTTTCTTGAGTGTCAAGTGTTTCTAAGCGAGTAATTTCCATGGTGAGTTCTGCTTCGGGATTAACGAATACGCTGTTGAATATCCCGTCACGGTATGCATATTGACCGGAGAAGTGGATGGTATCGCCGGAATAAATGAACCCACGACGGACGTCTTGTGTGTAAGGCGCACTCATGTCTTCAAAATACGGAGTAATCATAAGGTCATTTGCAGAATCGTCACGAACATCGAGCCTTATTCCGTCGCTGTAATACCACTTCTGGATGTAACGTCCAGGAGAGGGAAGCATTCGGTAGAGAGCGTTATCCAAGTCTTGCATAAATAACTCAGGTGTACTTTCTGCTGTAAGACCAACAACTCCCCAGTCGATTCGGATAGGGATGTCCAGAATGAAGTCAGATTCGAACGGATCGATGAGGGCTGTTCCATCCATTGCGCGGAGAGATGGCCCAACGCTATCGTCGTCTTCTTGGACGATTTCGATGTAAGGGCTGTCAGTCCATGCTGTGTCGTTACGCGGGAAGTACCACACAATCATGTCGTCACGGGTCTTGTCAAGAACGACCTTGAAGTAGTCAATATCTCTCCATCCGTTATCGTCGTTTGCTTCTGCTAGAAGATGGTAGGTATTTCCGGCATACATGGTTTGATTCCATTTGCCTTCCCATTGCATTGAAGCAGAGTTAAGGAAACTGCTTCCCATTGAATCTTCGATGAAGAAGTTGCGAATGACTGGACTTTCAGAAGACATAGAAACATAGGTCACCTTGTCGTTCTCAAATCCAGGGGCGCCACCATCAATCGGGTTGCCCGCTAGGTCGTAGCCTTCAATCCAAAGCGATACTTTTCCTTCAGGGTCTTGCCCAACGTTAGCATAGTCATTGAAAACACCGGTGTAGTTAGCGGTAGGAGCCTCACCGTCGCCTTGCAATGTAATGGTTGCATATTCTGATGCGTCGGGTATTCCGTCGCTGTTAGCGTCATGGTCGTGCTGAACCCAGTAATGCAAGTCAAGTGTTGCTGGTGGATTAGGCAAGTCCTGACTGCTCATTCGAATCTCTTGGGATTCCTGAGGAACAACCCATGTATCGTCAAGCAAAAGACGCCAATCGTTGTCTGTCCCCGGGCTCAATACTTCAATATCCAGCAAATTTGGCTCGTAAGTATCAATGGTAATGTCAAATGGAATTGCGCATGTCTCATCAGGATTGTACACGGTAGGCGGGCAAAGAATGTCGCCTCCTTCATATCCTCGGAGAGCGAAACGGTAAGTTTCACTACCAGCTGCGGAACCAAGGTTAACATTCCAATTGAAGTCGCCACCAATAGTTCCTGAGCGGTTAGCAACTTCCTCCCATTCAATGGTGATGTTTCCATCCGTATTGTTGACATGCTTGAGTTCGAGAACGAGGAAGTAAGCAGCAGGGTCTGGAGAGTAGGGCAAGTCTTGAAGACGGATTTCACCCACGAGATTGATGTCCTGACCGGATTCAGCATTTGTAAGCGATTGTGCGACTCCGATGCTGTTTTGCAACTCAAAGGAAGTGATGCCTGCATCGTTTTCTACAGCATTGCCGACGCTTGGATCGAACAAAAGAGCGTCTGGAAGACCGTTTACGTTGCTTGCTGTTGTTAGTCCAGCGTACATTCGTACAGCCTCAGTGTCGTCCCAGTTTGAATTCACTCGGAAATGCCATTTCACTTGCTTACCATTGGTATATTCTGAAACCGAAGATGTTGATTCAAGGGTGATGAGGTCATGTTCATCACTCGCTTCAGAGAATTGCATGAAATCGGACCATGAGATCTTAATGTAATCTGTTGGAGATTCAAAAGTCACCCAAGCCTCTGACAATGCTGTTCCAGTCAATGGATCAACCGCATGTGTTGTAATAACTTCATAGATTTCCCCATTTGGATAAAGTCCTGCGGGGTTATCTGTTACTGAGAGCGTGTTGCTGTAACCTGTACTTGAGGAGACCGACAATCCGCTGAACTCAACGCCGCCCCCGGTATCGGAATGAACAGCGATAGGGACGCGTGCATTTGCACCGCCACCCGTCCAAAGTGCAATACCTTGATTGAGTTCAATATCAAACCCGTCAAGCGTGTTGATGGTTGTGGAGTAATTGTAAACAATATCAAGTCCAACTACATTTAGAGAAGTTCCAGATGAGGCGTTTGGTGAACTCACTGCAAACCGGAAGGTGACCCAATATCGGCCAAACTCATCTTGATGGTTACCAGCGACTGATGGATTGGTCAAGAGGCTGTTAAGGGCATCTTTGAATTCAAGAGGAGTTGGAAGTGCCTCAGTGATGATGATGCTTCTGTTGGGCATATCACCCAATCCAACAGATTGTGATCCAGCCATGAGAGAAAGCGCAAATCCTTCCTCGGGGTTGGAATTTGAGCGAATGGTGTTGTCATCAAACGAGACATCTGCGGATGAGATTTCGGCACCGGCTGGAAGCATGAAGAACGCCCCCTCAGCATCGCCGTTAACGTTGAGCGTCATACTTGCATCATCTGCTGCATAGTTGATGTTGTCCACCTTGTTGAGAATGAAGTTCGTTTGGCGCCCAAACATTCCAAAAGCCGGCTCGGTGAAGCCGTAGTCAACATCGCCATCATTGGCTACATCGATTCGTAGATGTTTTGCGTGGTGGCCAAATTCAAGGTCAAACCAAATTCCACTCACTTCGCAAGAGCCCATGTAGGACACCACAGAGGTGAAACCAAGAATTGGTGCCCCAAATGAAGTTTTGACATCAGCGGTCAAATTCACGGAGTCAGATTGACCAACTGGGACGATGCTAATCTCTGGAGATTCACTGCAGCCATCCTGTATGTAGGGCGTTACCGATGTAATTGGATAACTGAATTTACTGCGTTCTACGCTGGTCGAAAACCCTTCTTGAATCAATGATGGAGTATAGATCATCGGCATTCCCCCTCCAGGGGTTGACCAAATTCCATTTGCCACTGAACCGATGGCAGTAGTTGAGGCATTGAATCCGGTACCAACTCTCGTGCCCATGCTAAATCCGTGCATAACTGCGGTCGAAAGACGATCTGGTCCCGAGTCAAAATTGAAACGAAGGTTAACGGAATAGTATCTGGATGTGTCAATGTCCCAGAGTTCAATGATGTCCCCTGTAAGTCCAACCATTGGCACACCAGACGTGTCATTGATGATTCTGTTATTTGCATCCAGGACGTCAACTGAAAGTTGGGCGGTCAGTGAGGTCGATGCTTCGATGCTTAGCAAACCATAGCCGTTGGGATGATTCTCTCCTCCGAAAACAGATGGAGAAATGCCACGTACTGTCATGCTAGCATTTTGGGGCAGGACATCACCAAGACGGAAGTTGTCGATGTGCCAACCGGACATGTTGTCATCAAGAGGGGTTTCTGCTTCTTGGACACCATTGTGCTCCATGACAAAACGGATTTGAACATAATCACCAATAAAATCGTTCAAGTCCACTGCAATTGTTGCCCATCCAGTTGGGTTCTGAGCATATGTCGAGGAACCGGCTAGCCCATATTTTTGATTTGCACCTTGGCCGAAGATGGCATCGTTGCCACAGGTTCTGTCTATCTTGTTATCTTGCCAGGAATACTGTGCCCGTTGAACATAGCCTTGACCGAACCCAATACCCGTGCTGTTTTGAGCATCAATTGGCAAAAACTGGAATCCTGAATCATCGGGTGGGAATCCGGGGTTTGGAGAAGAACGGATTTGCAAATACCCACAATCAGCATATCGAACGGAGTTTTGTGCACCGCCAGCATATGCCTCAAAATTATGCCAGGATGAAAAGGTTGCTGTTTTGCTCTTGAGTGTTGGATTGACGTACATTTCGGGTGAATTCAAATAGAGTTCAAAGGGAAGTTCACCGTTGTCGTCGGTGTAATTGTTGTCACCGAGGTTTGTCCCCCAGCAATCATTTCCTGAGGCACAATTCGCAGGTACATCGGTTGAAGACGGAGCGCCATGAACCCATCCTTGGGCCCCTGGCGGTGGATTTGACAAATCCAAGAAGCCAGCAAAAGTTCCTTCAAAATCAGTCAAGAACCCTTCAGCCTTGAGCGAGAGAGGAGTGGCATCTCCTGAACTGTCTTCGTATTGGAACAAGGTCTCATCCGAAAATTCGGTCAGTTGATTGTTATGAGCAGGGTTCCAAACACGATCGATGGTTTCCAGGTCAATTCTCGAGTGAGCTGCATGTTCAATCATTTCTGTTGATATCGTCATGGTTGCTGCGGTCACGGTTTCTCCAACTGGAAGGTCAATCGCTCCATCAACAATGTTTGTCATTGGCGCACCATCGCGAATTTCAATATCAACTTCTGAAGAGCCATCTGCAAAGGTGGTAACACTTGCACCAGCAAAAGGAGCAAGGAGCATCAAAAATACGAGGAAAAATGGTGTACTTCTACGGGGTGTTTCATTCGGCATGGTGTCACCTACGCTCCTCGGAGGATTCATCCCCATAAAACTTCGTCGCTCTCCTGTCATCGCCTTTTAATAAAGAATGATTTCACATCCTATTGTTTAACATGAGTTATGAGGGAGAACGACTTGGGAGAAACATGGACCCTTACTCAACTGAACCCGTCACTCTCATTGAAGAAGTGTTTCCCCAAGACACCAATGCCTACAACACCCTCTTTGGCGGTCGGCTTCTTTCCCTCATGGATAAAGCAGGAGGTATCGCTTGTGCCAAATTTGCACACCGTGAGTTTGTCACCATTTCGATCGACACGTTGACCTTTATCGCCCCTGCACGCCAAGGTGACCTTTTGGAAGTGACTGGAGAAGTCGTCTTCACCAGCAGCCATACGGCGTGTACCAAAGTAACGGCTTATACGATGAGCAAGGCCACTTGGGATAAGAAGATTATTTGCGAGGGTTACTTTTTCTTTGTAGCGATTGATTCAATGATGCGGCCAATCCCGATTCCCCAATACACACCGGGAACAGATGAAGAAAAGAGCGAATGGGAGAAAGCGAAAGCCATTCGTGAACATATGTTGGCTCAAAAGGCTAAACGGTCGTCTTGAAATCACCCCCACCTTCATGAACAGGTCTCCGGTGGGCATCATATGGTCGTACTCAACATCGCTATGATTGGATCGGATGAACTGGCTAAGAGCATTGCAAAAGCCGCAGACCAAAGGGACGTCCATACCTATGTCCACAAGGAGATGGACGGCGATGGAGCACGCATCCTCTCGTTGATTCGCCCTGCCAAATACCCAGAACGGCTGCCTCCCTTCCTCAACGCTCTCTCTACGGCCCAGGTTGGAATCATTGAGGTCACAGAAGTCAATGCTACCCTCGGAGAAGTGCTCGTCGCTTTCGCAAGTTCGGGAATAAAGAATGGAGTGGCGGTTCTGAACCCTGCAGAGGGTTCTTGGATTGACCAAGATCAGGTCGCTATGCTCTTCAAACAGGCTGGTTTGGCAGACTGGACCTTTGAAAAGAATGACGGCCCACATCTTCGGGAGTGTCTTTACACTCTGATGGACCAGCGCATCCCAGATTTGCTTGCAAATGCTGAAGCCCCACTCGTCATCCCTGTGGACCAGCACTTCAATGTCAAGGGAATTGGATTGGTTGCCATCGGCTATGTTCAGTCAGGGACGGTTAGCGTTCACGACGAACTGATTCTCCTCCCTGCTAACGGAGGAGGCAGTGCAAAATCCCTCCAAGTAATGGACGATGATGTCCCCAGCGCCACTGCCGGAGACCGAGTTGGATTAGCACTTCGAAATGCAAAGGAGGAACACCTTACTGGAGGTACGATTATTGTTCATCCAGCAGTAGAAGATAAGCGAACCAACACCTCAGTTCCATTAGCGGTAGAACAACACGTAAACTCCGCTGTTGAGTTGTCGGTGTCCCCCTTCCAAAAGCGCGCTCTTGCCGTAGGCGATGTAATCCACGCCAGTGTTGACTTGCAATTTGTTGTTGGTCGCGTAACTGCCACAGAAGGTTCGAGCATGGAAGTGACATGGGAGAGCCCTCTGTTTATTCGCAAAACAAACCCTCCACAGGTCTTGATTGCTCAACTGGATTCAAAACCAAGAATCATGGGCTCAGCCACGCTTGAAAAACAAAACTGAACACCAACTCGGCGAAGAACTTCCAGTGAACTATTTGCCTTTGCTTTCCTTGCGTTCTGCGGTGGATTGATAACCGCGTCCCGATGCTCGTGGAATTGGGATGCACGAAATTGGGCAGGATTCTGTACCAACGAGTGATAGTGATACTGAGATGTTCACTTCGCTACGTTTGGCGGAACCATCGGAACGAGTCGATATCAGTTTGGATGAGCGCATGCTGACCATTCAAGGCCGACGAAGTTCTGCAATCAATGTTCGTGTAGGAGCAATTGATAGCGTCCAACACCATTCGTCTAATCTTGTACCGAATTGGTTACTGATGATAGGATTCGTCTCCATCTGGATTGGATGGAGACTCATGGTGCCGCCCATCTACCGATGGTCGTTTATGATAGCCGGCGGAGCGGCAATTTTCGCACGATTTTTTACCAGGCAACCAACGGTAACCATCCAAACTGCATCAAACGACACACACGTTCTTTTTGGCAACGAGCATACCCTTAAGCACCTCACCTTCATTGTAAACAAACTTCTCAAAGGCAAGAGTTTGGCCTTTGCTCGTTTGGCTTGGATTACTGTAAATCGCTCGTATCAAGAGGGAGAAGGAATGCTTCCAGCCCCTGAACTTCCCGTCGTGATCAATGCGCCAGTCCCTATTGATATGTTTCTCTCATCGCTTGGTGAAGAAGAGAATGTGCAGCCCGCATCTTATCACCACGAGGAAGAGCCCGAATGGATGCCTACGCATTCGCCCGAGCCGTTGCAGCCCACCACACTTCCCAGTTTTATGTCAACCTGGCATTCTGAACAAGCCGCAGCAGAACGAGCCAGTTATCCTGCGGACCATCGCCCCGCTCCAATACAACTTCCTGTCCTGGAGCCTCAGTACCGCCCACCAATGCATCAAGAATCTGTTGAATCCTCCCCTGGCAAGCGGCCAAATCCACCCTTCTTGCCTTCATTTTTTGGAGCAGACGAGGTGCATATACCACTGCGAAATCAAGACGTCATTGAAGAGGATGAAGAACCAATACTCCTGGATGCAGAACTTATTCCAAGCATTGACTCAACTCCGGTTGAACGTGAAGATGTGGTCCACTCTAGTCCTCGGAAAAACATTACCCTTGAACGGGAAAAGCCACTCCTACAACCGCGAAAAGCTCGAGACCTAGAGCAATCCTCATTCCGCCCCCGCCATCGCCCGCAACCACGCTCCAGGACCGTAGAAGGCCCCAGAGGTTTCTTAGGACAACTACGCAAGGTTGCAAGTGAAATCCTTTACGGAACAAAGGGACCTTCAAGGCCCTCCCCTTATGGAACAAGCAACACCTCATCGGCTCTTAGAGAACAGGCACAGCAAGCTCAAGAAGACCAAACTGGCGAAGTATTACGGAGCCTTTCGAGTGAAAACGGTGGGGTATTTGGTCACGATGAGATGGAACGGTTACAAGAGAAAGTAGAGACCATGCTTGCAACCGTTGGAGAAATGGATTCTGAACGTCAGCCTACCAACTTAGATGATGTTTCGTTCGCAGACCTTCAAGCCTCCGTGCATGAAGAGGACCGAAAAGTCCGACAGTTGGACGAATGAGTTCAAGAAAATTGAATCATGCTGGTATAATCCGCCAGTCTTTGCTCAAACCGGTCTGATGTCAACTTGCAAAGAGCCTCTGTTCCGAAACTCATCAGTGTGAAACTTGCGGTCACTGTTGCAATGGCAAGTCCTTGTTTGAGTTCATCCAATGTGAC
>JABJFP010000095.1 GCA_018662715.1 Methanobacteriota archaeon
CTACTGGTAAACCAATTTTTCTTGGCCAACACTGCGGTTAGCATTGATATCACTCCGTTCAACCACGAATTGTATTACATGGGCACTCACGAATATATTCCAGGTGTGAGCGCCGCCACAATTGGGTCTTCGCTCATCATCGGTGAAAGCTCGTGGCGTTCCTTTGTAGGGGATGACGCTGTTGAAAACTATACCTCAACCGATTGGATCGTTCGCGTGAGTGGTGTTACAGGGGATGACCTTGAATCACTTGGCTCAAAACTGAAGGCAGATGCACGTGTTTCAAACGTGGTTGATTGGTCAAGTACTCACAAAAGTGTTGAACGAAACGGTGGATTGATTTTCGGAACTCCGGGACTTCTTTCGTTGCAATTTGTCGTCGCAAGTGTTGCTGCTGTAGCCTCAAGTTTCGTGTTCCTGTCACTCGTTCTCAGCCAGCGCCAGAAGGAATTGGCTGTTTTGCAGGCGATTGGTGCATCACCAAACCAAATCATCCGACTGGTCCTCTTTGAGATTCTCTCCATTGTCATGGTTTCAATGATTCTTGGAATTATACTCGGTGTGGGGGTTGCTCTTTCATTCAACGGATTCTTTGACATCTTCGGGTTCATCTTCCAAATCTTTGGAGGTTCATCAACCACGATAAATCGAACGTTGGTCTATCCGTGGACCCAGATTATTCTGGTGTCACTTGCAGTGTTTGCTGCTGTCGTTGTAGCGCTTCTTGTCACCACACGTCGTGCACTCAAGGCGGACTTGGCTAGTGTGCTGAAGGGGGAATGAAGATGGTTGATACGATTTTACAAGCAGATGGCCTTTATCACGTGTATGAATCCAAAGCGGAAGACGGTAACGTCGTCGCCCTTCGAGGACTTCACATCAACATGAAATCTGGAGAAGCAATTGCTGTAGTTGGCCCCTCAGGGTCAGGAAAGTCAACCTTGATGAAATGTCTTGGTGGACTGATGAAACCAAGTGCAGGGTCTGTAAGTTTGGCTGGGAAGAACATGACTCGTCTCTCTGGACAAGAGTTGGTTGAACTGCGTCAGAAAACAGTCTCCTTCATTTTCCAAGAAGGTAACCTTCTGCCGAACCTCAATGCTCGGGACAATGTCGCTCAACCGTTGCGTCACCAAGGTGTTGCTTCAAAGAAAGCACTCCAACTTGCAGATGCTATGCTCACTCGATTGGGTATGGGGCACAGAATCAATGCGCTTCCGGCAATGCTGAGCGGTGGTGAGCAACAACGCGTTGCTATTGCTCGGGCACTGATCACTCAACCTCGCCTGATTCTCGCAGACGAACCTACAGGGGCTCTTGACCCGGTAACCAGTCGTGAAGTTCTTGCGCTGTTCAAAGACCTGCACCTTAATGATGGAGTCTCGTTCCTTATCGTGACTCACTCCAAGGAAGTTGCAGCATTTGCGAACCGTTCGCTTGAACTGCGTGACGGACGCTTTGTCGCTGAACACGGCGAGGCTGTAGACGTTGAAGACCTCAGCAAAGACCGTGAACTCATCATTGATGAAACTGGAACCGTGACGTTGCCGCCGGATTTGTTGATTCGCTTGGGCGGTGCGGGCCGCTATACTGTTGGCAATGTTGCCAGCGGTTATCTTTCATTGCAAGGAGACGCAGTTGAAAGCATGGGTAAGATGGAACTCGCCTCGTCATGTCCTGCTTGCAAGCATGATTACGCCGATACCGATGACCAGCTGTGCCCCTCGTGTGGTTCAAGTAGGCCGATGGTCGAGGTCAAAGCATGAAGAACTGGGTCGCGTTTGTTGGTTACCTCGAAGGCTTTTCCTTCCTTTCCTTGATGTTCTATGCCATGCCGATGAAGTATTTTGCAGGAGAACCAGAGATGGTTTCCCTCTTCGGAGCAATCCACGGCGGCTTATTTGTGGTCTACATCGGATTGCTGTTTATCGGCGTTGGCAGACACTGGTCGTTGACTGCCTTATTTCACGGATTCATTGCCGCAGTAGTTCCAGCAGGCCCCTTTTTGTTTGAGGGCTTGATGGCTTCTGGAGAATACGATTTACCAAAGAAGTAAGCGTTCAGCCTCGTTTCAGGCAGATTTGACGCCTTCGGGCCAAAGAACGAGAATCAAGGTCTTTCC
>JABJFP010000096.1 GCA_018662715.1 Methanobacteriota archaeon
CGCCGGTGAACGAATCAACGCTCACAAAACCCCCGTCTGCTGAACTCGCTCCAGACCAAATTGACGAGGATACATTACCGCCATATGCGCTATTGGACGAACTTCTAAGAGCCCATATTGAATTGGGAATGAATGCAGAACAGATGGTCCAGCATGGTTACGAGGCGGCTATGGTTGCTGATGTATTAACACGGCTGGAGCGAAATGAACACAAGCGGTGGCAAATGGCTCCTGCGCCCCGTGTGACTTCACGTGCCTTTGGACAAGGATGGCGCAGACCTCTAGCATCTCGGCACGATTGGAGAGGCTCCTTGTAGCGTCGGTGGAGTCAAGAAGCCAAAACATGACGGCATGGTATGGCCGGACTGATTCACAACATTGCGGGTTACCGTTTTGTGAATCTTGAGGACCGTGATGAATTACAGACCTACTATCGTAGCGTTTGTGATGATTTAGGATTGAAAGGGACAATCCTTCTTGCACCAGAAGGGATTAATTTCTTTCTCGCAGGAACAGAGCGCTCAGCAGAAACCTTCGTGAATCACCTTGAACGAGATGCCCGATTCAAAAATATTCCACTCAAGCGTTCGTTTACAGACTATCAACCCTTTAATCGCATGAATGTACGGAAAAAGACTGAGATTATCTCGGTAGGAATAGAAGACATCAAGCCATCTGAATTCACGGGAGATGAGATTCTACCTGAAGAACTCAAAGCGATGTTGGACAAAGGCACTCCGGTTCACGTACTTGATACTCGAAACGATTACGAATTACGAGTTGGGACTTTTGAACAAGCAATCGACCTTGACATTCGCACGTTTCGAGCCTTTCCCGAGGCAATTTCCAAACTTCCCGAATCGATGAAGGACGAAGAAATCGTTATGTTTTGCACGGGAGGTATCCGTTGTGAGAAAGCCAGCGCCATTATGATCAATGCAGGATTTAACAATGTTAAGCAACTCAAAGGTGGTATTCTCGGTTACTTTGAAGCCGTTGGGGGCGCTCACTGGAACGGCGACTGTTTTGTTTTTGACCAGCGTGTAGCAGTCAACTCTAAACTTGAGGAAACAGAAGTTGTAGTATGCTTTGCATGCCGAGAACCGCTCTCCTCCGATGAACAAGCATCCAAGGACTACACCATCGGCGAATCTTGCCCTTATTGCATTGGGCGTAACCCCGATGTTACTGCACGTTAAGCACCATCCAATCGTCTGAAATTTCCCCATGGCTGAAACGATGCCATTCATGGCCGGATACTCCGTCATGTGCGATGAAGAACGCTTGTGTATCTGTCAAAAGCAGCGGCCCATAGGTGCCGCCAAGTGAGGAATTTGAACTGCCCGGCCAAGGGTTGTATTGCAGGGACATTTCAGTTCCATCGGTTGACCAAAGTGATACGCCGTGAGTCGTTGACGCATCTTGGCCAGACGAGAGTACCAACCATTCTCCGTTGAGAGGTACGGCATCAACAAGGACGGATGAACTCACTCCAGGTGTCATGTCGGTGATGAGTGAAGTTCCATTCACCGTTCCGTCAGTCACGCAGAGTTCTGTTCCATGCGCTCCCATGAAACAATCAAACATCATGCTGTCTCCCGAAACAAAGCCCCCCAGTGTTCCACCAGGCGCGAATATTGTTGTTGATAACTCATGGGTTTCACCGCTGCTCAAGTTGGTTGCCCACAGCGTTGCATCAGTTCCTGAAAGTAAGGCATCAAAGACCAATGTGTCGTTCAGCAAATGAATTCCAAGGTTTTCACCGATGTATGAATCTCCCGAAGAGGGTGCAAGATTGGTCAACCACTGAGACGTTCCATCATCCATCAAATGAACAACTTGGCGCACAGTTCCTCGCTGAGCAACTGCAAACAAATCATGTCCTTGGCTCACCCATGCAGAAACAAGCGTGCCTCCAGAAGGGCTGAGGTTCCATACAAGTAATTGCCCCGCAGCGTTGACCCGGTAGGGTTCATCGTCGCCATTGACATCCTCTGCATTAAACCACAAATTCTCTCCATCTCCGTAAAGCATGTTGCTCCCAAAGGCTGAGAGTGCAGATAACTCACTTGCAAGTGTTGCTGAAACAGTGGTGTCCCAAGATGGATGAAGAGCGATGGAGATTAATTCAGACCCGTTAGACCAAAGAAGTTCGCCACTTGTGGAGCGGAGTATCATTCCGTCCATCCAAGGTACAGGCGGATTCAATGCGGCGTCTCCTAGAGAAAAGGTCCCAGCCAGTGTTCCATTGGTGACCCAAATTTGGCGTCCATTTAGGCCATCATCAGCATCAAACATGAGAACGTCCTGATGTGCTTGTTCGATGTGAGTGAATCCAATATCTCTGCCCGGTAGGCTTTCTCCGCTGGGGTTGATGTCTGCTAGCAATTCAGTGTGCTCCGAAGTACCATCACTCATGTATAATTCACAGCCGTTCACCCCGTCTGTAGCGGCAAAGATAAGTCGGTGTGAATCTGGAAGGAAGCCTGCATTTTCGCAGGTTGTAGTAAATGAGTTTGAAATTCCTGAAACGATGTCTGTGATTCGTTCAGAGATTAACGGTGAAAAGCAAAACTTCAGTGATGCACGAAGTTCTCCCTCTCCAAGGAGTTCATCGTTCGCAACATCGTCACCTCGCCCATCATCA
>JABJFP010000097.1 GCA_018662715.1 Methanobacteriota archaeon
CAACCACAACCGAAGATTTCGCAATCTCCGATGTCGCTGGAGCCGGCTATATTGACACCATTGCAGTCATGGACGGCAACGTTGAGAACGTCTCATACTCCCAAACAACATCGCAAGGCACCTTTGGTTCGCCGCAAAAGGCTTACTTCGGACCGTATATTTCTTGGGCCATTGCAGTTGACGATCTCAACGGAGACGGCGAACCAGATTTCGTCAATCCAACCATTGCATACCAGCAAAACACCACCGACTCTGCTGGCGGAAGTACATCCAATTTCTTCCTCTCCTTCCCAACAACCGTCCAAGTAACACTCTCAGACGGAAACGGAGGGCACGTTAGCCCGCTCTCGTATGTCACAGGTCGCCGACCTTCTTCTGTAGACATTGGACAATTGTCTGGAGGACCAAACTCTGCTGAAGATTTGGTCATTGGCCAAACGCAATACAACTTCGGCGGATGGCGTGACAACTTCGGCTGGGAGGGGCAATATGATACCCTTACCATCGTTGAGATGGACAACAAAGACCTAGCTGTCACCGATTTGGAAATTTCACCAGTAGACCGCTTCTTTGGCGCTGTCGGAGAAGGTACTCGTGACATCAACGTCACCGTAACCAACACAGGTATGGACACACTTAACGGCCAAAGTGCTGACTTAGAAGTCACGCTGAAGGTCGTGGATGAGTTGAACTCATCAAATTCCACCGTATACTCTAACGATTGGGACACACCTGAAGTAAAAACAGGCTGTGGCTCAGGCTGTAACTGGGCCTTCGAGGAATACGTTGATGGCTTAACCAACTGGCATCTTGAGACCAATCACTCAGTTGGAGCATCCACTGGCAACAACGACCCGAATGTTTCTGCCAACTACCTCAACCCAACCGACTTTATGTGGGCAGGCAACATGAAAACCAACCAATCTGGCGACCAATGGTCCGGATATGGAAGGAACTGGGACGATTCAATGGTTCTCGAGGATGTCGACCTCACTGGCGCGGACCGTGCCTTCATGAGCGTTGAACTGTTCCAACACTTGGGACTTGGTGCCCTTGGAAGTGCTGACCAAAATGGATTCATTGTTGGGGATGTCTGGGACGACCTAGCCATTATCGAAGTGGGAAGTGAAGAAACTGGATGGAGTCTCATCGGATGCCCTCAACAAGCAGCTTTGCAAGGAGCATGCGCATCAGGAGAGTCCATCTGGGGCGGCTTTGACAATGACCGCATGTACAAGCAAAACTTCTGGGGAGCGGACGAGAACCAGATCGTATACTACGGTCTCTTCTCACCAGGAACCTACTACGGTTGGAACAACTTTACCGAAGAGGGACTGGGTTCCTTTGACCTGTCCGATTGGGCCGGTGAAACGGTGGATGTTCGATTCCGATTCCGAACTGGTTTCGAGGGTTCAACTGCAGATGATAACGAAAGCCGCTGGTCAGGACGTGATGGATTCGCTGTTGATAACCTAACCATCTGGAAGCAAAACACAGCATTCCTGCCCAACCCACAAACCCAAACAACTACCATTGGGCCACTAAATAACTTGGAACCTGGTCAAGAATACACCACTTCAATTCAGGCAAACCTGCTTAATGATACAACCTACAGAATTTCTGCTATTATCTCCAACAATGCATGGGATGAACAGTCTATCAATGACGATGCCATTGGTTTTGTCACTCCGTTCAACCTGTTTGACCCAGCCGTTGAAGGCATCGAAGGATTCCTTCCCGGAGGCTTGTATGCTGAGGGAATGTTTGACATCGGAGTAACAACGAACAACTGGGGAAATACGCCTGTTGACTTTGATATTGAAGCAACGGTCTATTCAGCAACGCCATCGGATGTAGTCTGTGGCGCCAGCAACTCTGTTTGTGAAGAAGACTTTACTGCAGATAGCGACGGATACTTGCACGAAGAAAACCAAAACCCCAAGGGCGTCATCTATGGCGAAAACTCATGTTCAACCAAGATTTTCAACAGCAACGCCTACTGGTTCGGCCACCCATGTGACACCTCTACCAACGGTTACGATGACGCTTGGGCAAACGAGACATTGACTATTCCAAACATTGACCTGACCAGCATGGCAGGGGATTTCGTTTCGTTGAACTTTGAGTATTATGCTGACACGTTCTACACCACCGACCAAAGTGGAAACATTGATCCAAGCGATTACGCACTGATGATGGTGGATTATGAAAAGTCTACTTCAACAGGCTCAGAGAACTATTCTGGTCTTGTCTTTGCTCAGTGGAACGACTACAACGAGGATGGAACTTGCCAGAACGACGATGATGGAAACGGAATTGTCAACGCCTCCGAATCGATTGACTTCGGGGAACTCGACTACATTGGTGACCGAGCAAACGAAGACGGCACGGGCAACTATAACGTATTCTTCAACACAGAGGAACTTGTTAAGACAACCAGTATTGACTTGACTCACCTTTACATCCAGAACCGTTCATCTCCAGACTCTTCACAGTGGTTCTCTGAATGTATTTCCCTACAAGGGTCGACTGTAGACATCAACTTTGAATTCCAATCTGATGAAGATGGAAGAAACGGCATAAACGACGGATTTAAAGGCGTTGGTATCAACAACATCTCATTGCAGGAATACACCTTCGTCGAAGATGCAACCTACACCATAACACGAACTGGTGTTGATGCTGAAGACGTTGATACAAGTGTGATTGCATCCCACGAATTCGTTTCAGGCGTCTATCGACTCGACGTCAAGACCATATTCGACAACGGGACTGTTGGAACCAACTGGTACAACAACAACGAACTTTCTACTGCAAACAACATTGAGCGGGTTATTTTCAATGTTGAATCTGTTGACATCAACATCGGTAGGCCGAAGAAGTTGACATGCCAAACCGACCAAACCCTACCGTGTGTTCTCCCAATCGATAGCGCATTGACACACTCTTGGGAATTCCAAGCCACCAACGGAGTGCTCGCAGGCGAGTACATCTTCTACATGGAAGTCGTTGATATGGCCGATGGAACCACAGCACATTTGGTTGATTCAGGAGCTTCCATAAGTCTGCAAAGTCAAGAAAAGACAGATGTCACGTTTACGCCATGGAACGGATGGATTGACGGGCACACCTACAACATTAGTTTCTACGGAGAACTTACCGACGGAACACAAAAAGGAACTCCACGGTTCTTCTATGCAACCTTCGCAGACAACATTGACATTGCTATCCTTTCAGATACTTCAACGGAAACCGGAATCATCAAGGAAGATCTCGCTATCCTTGGATTGACATACACTCAATATGAGATTGGAGACTGGGACAAATACTTCGACGCTGGATGGTTCACACATTACGACAAAATCATCCTACCTATGCAGGACTTGAATGCTGCTAAGGATACCGATCAAGGTGGAGATGGATACTATCAGGCACTCGCAGACCCTGCTCAGCGAAAGACCGTCCTAACCAACTTCATGTCTGCTGGTGGGACAATTCAGGCTCACTTTGCACCGCATGGTGACCAGGTCTATGGAAAGGATTCAACCTCCCGACTTCCGTTTAACCTAGATATCAAGGAAAAGACTGATGCAGATAAACAAATCACATACGCCAAGATGGATTTGGCCGACCCGTACCATCCAATAATGGATAACGTGGCACCCAACTCTTTCCAAGGATTTACTGCTCTAGGCGACACTGTCGTTGCTAACGGTGTCATCAGCACATCAAGTGTAACTCAGAGCGAAATACCAACCGTTTGCGGTGGGGGATACATGGAAAGTGGTGGAGAATTCCAACGCATTATTCGCTCGAACGACAACATCCAGGATACGCTCCTAGGTGTTTGCAGTTATTCACAAGGAGGGCTCATCGTCACGACCATTGACGTCGCAGGAAATTCAAATCGTGCAAACGACTCAACATTCCCGCTCCTTGGCAACCTCTTGAAGTACCAAGTCACGCCCTATCCTGACGGATTTGATGATGAAGACATCACAATCAACGGAGAAGTCCCTGATAACGATCCAAATACCAACGGATACAAGGTGCGTTACATGAAGAGCAACGCTACACTAACCTTTGATTTCCTCAGCGACACTGAAGCACCTCTAGATGCAGACTGGGTTATTGATGGTCCAAACGATTGGGCTGGAAACACCCTAGCAAACGGAAACACGGGCCACACATCTGAACAGATGCCGGTAAAGAAATTCTGTAAGATTGACTTGTCATCCCTAACTAAATGTGCTCAGGGAGAAGAGTGGCACATCACGCTCTTCCTCCATGATGATGCAGGACACTCTCGCCAATTGAAAGTCACCGTCCAAACCAACGATGCTGAAGCTGATGAATTCATACCAATAGCCGAAGGTGAAGTCGATATCCGAGATACATATGATGATTTCATCTCCATGGGAGAGCCTCAAACTTACCAAGGAGTGGATTATGATGAATACCGAATCGTCCTCCAAGAGGATAGTGGAGAACTGGTCGTCCACTTTGACGCAAGCAACTCATCTGACGCAGATGCTCTCACTGGAAACGGAATTGAGAGTTACGAGTGGAAGGTTCTCTACGACGCAAAATATGGCGACGATGACTACCGACTGCTTGGTGACACTTACACTCAAACTGCCGCAAGCGGTGGTTTGTGGTCTTACAAGTTCCAGAACGTCACTGTTGACGAAACTGGTTCAATTGAGAATCAAATCAAGATTGAACTAACTGTCACAGATAGTGCTGGACGTGTTTCCGAGGAATACCGAATGTATTTCGTGATTCTTGCTGAAGGCATGGGTGACGAGCCTGTAGACTTCACATGGACGCAGGAATCCCAGAATGGAACTCAATTCACCGACGATAACATTACCTTGAGTGGTGAAATTTTGAGCGGGTCTGAAGATAGCGACGTCTACATTGAAGTCGCTTTCAACAGCGGTGATTTCGACTTAGGGGGCTTCGATAAATTCGAATTGAGTAAAGACTCCCTGGGCGCTGGAAATCAGCTTTGGGACAAGTCAGATAAACTTGCCAACGGAGACAACTGGGAACTTACCCTGAACTTGAAGAGCTTCTACGATAACGAAACCCCAACGTCAGTAACCATCTACCTCTTGGTGTACGAAGGTGCTGATGCAACCAAGGACGCAGACCGCATCTACCGAGAGATCACCATCAACCTCCCAATCTGTAAGGGAACTGAAATCGACCCTGCTGCAGAAGCAGCTGGTGGACGCTGGATCATGAACGACAACGACGAGTGTGAATGGTCTGGAGCATGGACATATGACCCATCTACAGGCCTTTGGGCTGATGCAACTCCCTCTGGAGACGGTACTGAAGGAGATTCAGATGGACTGGACTCAACAATGCTGATCGCTGCCGGAGGACTCCTTCTACTCATCATCGTAGGGACCCTGATGTTCATGCGCCGTGGTGGAGAAAAGGAAGATGCCTTTGGAGATATGAGTGGCGCCTTTGGCACCGATGCACTTGACCCAACAGAGCAATATGTCCAGCAACTCATCGCTCAGGGCTATCCTGAAGAGACTGCTCGTGCATTCGCTGCACAATACGTTGGTGGAGATGCCGCAGGTGCTGCCGCTCAACCAGCAGCCCAAGCTGCTGTTGCTCAACCAGCCGCCGCTCAACCAGCCGCTGGTGGATTCGACCAGGCGATTTACGAACAGTACTATCAGCAATTTGTTGGCCAAGGCTACGATGCTGCGACAGCGGCTGCCTATGCTCAGCAATATGCGGTCCAGTACGCTCAATCGCAGCAGTGATGCAGACAAGTCGCTTGAGTTCAAACCAACGCTGACACATGACGAAGGACGACCTATCGTCCATGGCAATGGAGAAGGCTCTGAGTACGCAGAAGGTGTTCTCAAAGAGGCTGAGGAAACAACACCCTGAGTCCATCGCTTGAAAGCCATAGGTAAGGCAAGTGACCTGAGATATCCGGTGATTGCCGTCAACTACGGGTACGACAACGTGTCCTCTGCAAATCGATGTCTGATTATAGTCCGAGTTATTGAAGAAGGTTCCAATGGACCCGGTAGTGTACTGATCTCTGAGGAAAAAACCTCGGGCCTTTCTACAACAAAATTGGACACGTTCGGCTTAGCATTGGTTTGCTATCTCAGCAACAAACCGCCTACCTTGACGATTACCCTGCTGGAACGTAAATCACTCTTCTTCGTAAGGGCGTAGGCCCTCACTATCATCTTCCTCGACATAGTCGTCAATGAAGGAATGGTGGGCCTCAAAATCGGGGAGTCGTTGCTTCCAATTCTTTGGAAGAGATGCTCCTCTGTCAATGATTTTGAGCATGCGTTCTTGCCATGGTCTAGGTTTTCGTTGCATGATATACATGTAGAGAACAGATGTTCGAATATCTTCTTGGAGGACCGTATGACCGGTAGAGGCTTCAAAATTCATAGCCCGCAAGAGATTGAATGCAGGGCGATTGATGAGTTGGAACCAACGCTTTGCAGTCCTCATTGAAAACAGGACGATGAACAGGATGACCATCGTTGTAAGACAGAATGAACCCCATCCTTGTCCTGCAAATTGTTGCGAGAAATAAATCACGACCAAAAGAAGTGGAACCGACACCATGAGGAAAATGAAATTTTCAGACATGGGTGGTTTCTTCATTTTCTGTCGGATGGCCTCCCAACCATTGTGATGCTTCTCATATGGTCGGAAAATTTCCTTGGAGTCTTGCACGGCAGCAGCCCGAACCAAGTTCAATAGCCCGTTAATCCGAGTAAATTGAGAGGTTGGGACGTCCATGTTTTCTTCGAGAATGGCCTCCAGCCTGCGTTGAGCCTCTTCATATTCCCCCATATCAGCAAGAATTGAAGCCATTTCAACAAGAGGTGTTGCTTCATTAGGCGTGTAGTTGCGGCATTTCTGCCACCAGTGTAACGCATCGTGTAGCAAACCAAGGTCGTCGGCCATAAGTCGCCCTCCACGAAGCCACATGTCCAATCTTGTTGGGTCAAGGGCCACGATTTTTTTCACGGCAGCCAATGCTTGGGCCGCATCGAGCATGGTCATTTGTTCGCCACGGGCAGGAACGGTAGCTTCAACATAAATTGACCATGCTTCAGTGTGTTCAGGGTCAAGGGAGGTGGCGATTTTGGCCTCTTCGAGGGCTTTGGACCTATCTCCCGCATCAAGAGCTTCCAGAGCATTGAGATAATGCGTTTCTGCGCTCAAGTTGTTAACCCCCAATCAATCGTCGTATCGGTCGTTCTTCTTCGGTTGGAGGTCGTTTGGTCCCCGATTGTGAGCGTGCCCTGGGCGTTTTCCCTTTGCATGACGATAATTTGAGTCGTTGCTTTGTGGGCGTCGATTGTTATCACGACGGTCGCCGCCGCTACTGCGTCGGTCTCCACCTCGGTCTCCTCCACCGTATCCACCGCCGCCACTGCGTCGGTCTCCACCACGGTCTCCGCCACTGCGTCGGTCTCCACCTCGGTCTCCTCCGCCGTATCCACCGCCGCCACTGCGTCGGTCACCACCACGGTCTCCGCCTCGATTTCCTCCGCCGTATCCACCGCCGCCACTGCGTCGGTCTCCACCACGGTCTCCGCCACTGCGTCGGTCTCCACCTCGGTCTCCGCCTCGGTTTCCTCCGCCGTATCCACCGCCACCACTGCGTCGGTCTCCACCACGGTCTCCGCCACGGTCTCCGCCTCGGTTTCCTCCGCCGTATCCACCGCCGCCACTGCGTCGGTCACCACCACGGTCTCCACCACGGTTTCCTCCACCGGATCGCCCACCACCGCCACCAGAGCGGGGTGCTTCACATCGGTTGCAGACTTGACGGAATGCGAAATTTGAGTTATTACACTCTCTGCATGTCCAATCATTATCGTTGTAAATTTCTTGCCGATTGTTTCCGCCACGTTGCTCGTATCGGCCACCATCTCGTTGTGGCCTTCGGTCCGAACGACCTCCGTTGTCCCGAGAACCTCCACCGCCACCAGGACGAGGGGCTTCACATCGGTTGCATGCTTGCCTGAAGGCAAAGTTTGAATTGTTGCATTCTGGGCACGTCCAATCGTTATCGTTGAACGAGGAGCTTTGGTCTCTTCGGCCCCCACGGTCGCCGCGGTCATTGCGATTATCACGGCGAGAATCACCTCGACGATCATTACCACCTGAGCGGTCTCTAGAATCGCGTGAATCACGGCGGAATTTTTCTCGGTCTTGGCGTGGTTTTTTGGCCCGAATGGTAACATGAGAGCCCAAGAGGTCGTCAAGTTTGAGTTCTCGGTCAATGTGTCCGATGTGGGCCATTGGTTGATTGGTTGAACCCAAGACTCCGTCCACTTTTCCGACGTATGTTCCGTTCTCTGCAAGTACGAGAATTGCATCAAGTGATGGGGAAGACCCCTCAAAGCGAACAAGCAGGCCACCTTCGTGACTTTGTGATTCAATCGTGCCGGTGAACATGGTCTCCCCGTTCAAAACCCACAGCCTTCTCCTTTTGGTTGTGCCGGTTCATTCATCGATACGGCGACCTAGAAGAGCCGCGATACCAATCATGGACAAAACAGCGAGCATTGATAGGGATGGCAGGGCACTGTCTTCGGCCGTATCAACGATGACTGTGGTGTCTTCTTGAAGGTCCGGGAGGTTAACCCCAACGTTGAGACTTGTGCTTGCTCCAGACTCGTCTGTCGCAGTGATGATGACATCGTATGTTTCCAGTCCATTCGCCATGCATATAGCGATCGAGACATCGACACGCCAATTGATGTTGTCCTGAATAAATCCAGATGTTTCTGCCCCACAGATCGTGAGGGACAATGTAACTGCTTCAGAGTCGGGGTCATTTGCTAGGCCTATCAATTCAAATTGAATGCCGCTTGCATCCCATGTTGCATTGTTTCCATCAAAGTTGACGGCTACTGAAAGTACAGGCGCCGAGTTCGGTTTGAATACACCAAGGTCAACGATG
Organism: Methanobacteriota archaeon; assembly: GCA_018662715.1. Lineage (GTDB taxonomy): Archaea > Thermoplasmatota > Poseidoniia > Poseidoniales > Poseidoniaceae > Poseidonia. Next base: position 8,981 of record JABJFP010000097.1, read on the forward strand.
AATGAATACGGTAGCATGTTCGAAGCCTGTACCACTCCGCCAATAGAGAAGCTTCCTGGGCGAATACCTTCCAATGTAAGCGTGATGTCGGATGGTGCACCTGCTACGGTTCCTGAAGCATCGCCTGCCGCCTCAAAGGTCCCCTGCATTGCATAAGGATAGACGATGAATTGGTCTATGAAATCTGTAGGAGTTACGGTCATCACTGCAGATTTACCATCCTCGCTTACAACTGCGGTTGAAGTGAAGAGGGTTCCAAACGTCCACATTCTGGTGTTGTTTTCGTCAGTTGCGCCAAGTGGGTCAACCGGGTGGCATGTTGCTGTTGAACTCGTTGAACTCTCGGGTTGTGTCACAAAGAAATCTCCAAGGACATTGGTGGAAATACTCCATCCCTCTGCATCAAAAGTGCAATCCAGAGACCATCCGTCATCATCGCTGGCCCATTGGTTTCCAACCTCTGCCTCAGCGAACATGGTAGTTCCACCGTTGGTTCCAATCCGTGTTCCGTTTTCGGGGACAGCACTGGTCCAGACAGGAACATCGTTCACCTCAGGGACTTCGGTTGTGAAGTCCATGAAGATATTACAAATCAAGTCCCATTGAGTCCGGTCAAAGGACACCAATTGTGTCAGTTGAAGTGCGCCGTCGGGTAAGTATGTGGATGAAGGTGTACCGATGTTATCGCAGGTGTCGCCGCTATCAGGAGCGTTGTCTGTTGTTCGGAAATCATACATTCGCAGTCCTGACAACACCGGGAAGGTGACCACCAATGCTGCATTGCTCATGTTGGTGATGTTGAGGCCGATGGTGAAATTTGAAACTCCTTGGTTGTTGAGTTGGTCCCAACGAACGTTGTTACTTTGTCCGTCCGCCAAACCAAGACTGATTTCCATGTCATCAGTTACCGAAACTGGAACCTCTTTACAGTCCTGTGCAGCACCAAAATTCGTACAGGTTCGAGCCTCTTGGTGTTCTTGAGGAACGAGATTCACTTCATCCAAACCGATTCCATCTTCTACGAATTCAAAATCATTCCAGTCCACTCCACCGGAGTGAGGAGTTCCTTCACGCATTCCGAGACGAGTTTCCATGTCAGCGATGCACTTTGGGCCAATGCTCCGTACTGCATCTCGCTCGTCGGTGCTGATCCAGTCGTTTCCACCGCCTGGCAGACCTTCGAATAAACCGTCAAGGTTGTCTCGTACGATAGGGGAGTTGGATCCGTTCACCCATGCATTAGCAAACATATCGCCGGTTGCCCAGTCATCAAACACTTCAAGTTCAAACAGAGCAAAATCGTACTCAAAGAGGTCTTCAAAGGTGTATCCACTGCAATCAACATCCAATGTATCTTGCCGCCCTTCAGCGTTCATGGGGTCGGATTCATCGCTAAGATTGGTGCTCATTGCGGGCCCCATCACACTGGAAATCATCAAGAAAACAAGCGTTAGGGCGGTCAGATGAAGCGCTGAGAATAGGCGTGTCATGCTACTCCGTGTACTTTGGACTTCATAGACAATTGCCTTTCATCCATCACGGAACAAGGCCTTCCATGCGCCGATGGAGCATCCACCACGGTACAATTGTCCATACCGCAGCGCCGAACCAAGCCTGCCATGCTGAAATCCCTCTGTCAACGGTAGGGAGTTGCGTCTCAAGCAAGTGATGGTAAACACCGTTGGGTGAGAGGAGGTCGAGTGCACCTTCAAGCGCTACCCATGTCGGGTCGTTAGACTCACCAATGGCAACTCCAGAGGCGTAGGCCACCATAGTGGTCACCAACGCCCAAAGGAACGTGAAGAAAAACCACACCCCGATTCCGAAGGCAACGGCTGTTCCTTGTTCTTTGGCCGAGGTAGATGCGAGAAGTGCAAAAAGCGTGTACCAAAGAAGAATAAGACCTGTAGAGAGTAGATACACCAGCGTTTCAACCACACTTGGCCATTCTGACATTCGGTATCTGACGATAACAAGGCATACCAGCATCAAGGCGTAAACAGGGAGCGCGATGGCTTGCCAGTGTCCTAAAATCAACGCCGTTGCTTGATGCTTACGCGGCATTGGTTGAGCAAGGCGTATCTCAAGCATTCCGCTAGAGCGGTCACGGCTGATGCCATCGAAGGATAACAATACCGCGCACATCGTTGCCCCAAATACCACCCCTAGGGACGCATAGAACAGAACCTCCATCGGTGTTGAGGGTTGGTGACCTCCTGGAAGAAGAATTTCAGGATCGGAGAAGCCCCACGCCATCCCTGGAAGGAAAAGTATGAGAATCGGGAGCATGATCTTCAAGCGGATTCCAAACAATTGACGGTCGCGAATGCGTTGACTCATGCGCCATATACGGCCCCGGTCACTCATCTTCCTCAACCTCCGGAACACGCATTGGAAGCATTGCGGAAGAACCTACCTCCAAAGAAATATCTTCAACCTCCATACCGGTTGCAGCACAGAGCAATTCAACTAAATTCGGAGCAACCGGCGACCAAGAGGTGACGGTTGCAGAAGCCATGAGTGAATGCAGTACTGCTTCAGCTTGTCCGCGGAAAACGAAGGACCATCCGTTCTCATCGTCTTCAAAATCAAGGTGTTCATGCTCAATATCGGAGAGTATGGAGGCGATATCTATCGCGCCCTTGCCCTGAATTCGGTACCGATTTGAGAGGTTGAGACGGCGCTCTACTTCCTCCAAGTTACCTTCATCCAATAACTGACCACGGTGCAAGAGAGCGATTCGGTCGATGAGTTGGTCCAACTGAGCAACCATGTGCGATGAAATAACTACGGCCACTCCTTTGCTTGCAAGACGTTTGACAAGTTGAGTAAAGGCTTCAGCAGCCACAGGGTCAAGGCCGTTAAACGG
>JABJFP010000098.1 GCA_018662715.1 Methanobacteriota archaeon
CTCCAAAGTATCTACATCGGGAATTCTACGTTGAAATCCCGCGCACAGACTCTTGGTGGAGCCCTCGGCATGGTCAATGGCACGACCTCTTGTACGGGAGAAAACGGGGACGGAACCATGCAATACAATATCACTGCATATGTAGGCGACGACCATCAACATCCTGACGCATTAGGCATCCCTACGCTCAGTTTCATGGACCCTCAATACGGTGAAAAGGTCCCTGGTACATTCGGCGAATACTGGCACACGATGGAAGATACGCCGGACAAAGTGAGTGAAGAATCCTTAGGAGCTGTTGGCAGGTTGGTCGAACTTGGGTTACGAAGTGGGGCTTTCGTCATCTATGAAGAAGAACAGAATCAACTTGTTGATGAGGACACTACGGGTGATGAAGTTGAAGAATCTAACGACGCCTCAGAGCCCGTATCCCGTTCCTTGACGGGACTCGTCATCCTCGCTGGCCTGTCGTTGTTCGCCATCGTGGGATTGATTGTTTTTGCAGAGTGGAAACTGAAGCGCTGAACACGCTTGTGCGCGGACTCCAAAGGGAAGGGGTATTATCCGCGCACGCTGTGGCATCACCAAGGGGGCTTGGAGTTGGAGGATGACCGCGAACGCCGAATGAAAGCCCTTCGTGAGCGAGTTGAGGCAAAGAAAAACGCTGGCTCCCTCATCGAGCCCGAAGAACCTCTCGTCATCACACAGGACCAATATCAAGAAGTTGTCACCGTTGAAGAGCCTCAACAAGATGACTGGTTTGAGATGTTGGACAGAGATGCAGACCGTTGGAGAAACCTCGCTGCATCACTTGTTCTCATCGGAAGTATCCTCGGAATAATCAGTGGAGCATTGATCCTCCAAGGCAATCCATCCGAAGCCTTCGTTTCAGCATGGAACTCCGATAAACAAACAGCCGACATTTCCGGAGAAATTCTCCTTGACATAGAAGGCACCGGAGTTGAAAATGTAATCGTTGAACTTCTTGACAAGGATTCGAGAGCCAACCTACAAACAACAACAACAAACGAATACGGCTACTATACGATAGAAAATGTCGCTAAGGACGACCACATCATAATTTTTTCAAAGGACGGTTTTCAAACCGTTGAACGCACGTTCACTCCGGATGATGCAGGACTTATGCCAGTGACGATGAAAACAGGTAATGACACCCGATACGAGGACTATTCCGAGAAGATCGGTGGCCCGAGCCTGGACTTCGCCGTTGCCTTAGCAAGTGGAATTGGTATTGTTACGATTCTTGCTTCTTTTGTAGGCGTCCAAGCAGCCGTTGAAATGCGCCGTGGACGTCATTACCGAAGAAGCCAATATTTTGCTGGCTTTGCCTTATTCGGTAGAGGCTTTATTATCATTGGACCGACCCTAATCCTTGCTGGAATGATTCTCAACATCTTTGCTAAATTTGACTTTGAAGACCAGCGAGAGGACTGAAACATGTATTTGATTTCAGTCGAAGGGGGCGACGGCTCTGGCAAAGGTGAAGCCGCAAGAATACTTGCTGAATTACTCAGCGAATTCCCATTTCCCGATGTCATTTCAACCCATGAACCGCGCCGTCACAGTGAACTGGGCAAACTCGCTCTCTCTTCAGTCAAATTAGGCGATAAAACCCCGCTTGAAGAAGCAGGCTTGTTTGCAGCAGACAGGTTGGACCACTCTCACACGTACATCCGTCCGTTACTTGCAAAAGGATGCGTGGTCATTTCCGACCGAAACATCCATTCCTCGCTTATTTACCAAGGAGTAGTTGGAGAATTGGGCCTTGAGCAAGTTGCTAAAATGAATGCTGCTGCAATGATTCCAGACTTGGTACTCTGGATCGATTGCGACCCTAAAAAGGCCATGAAACGAATCAAAACCGGAACGTTACGGATGACCAGTGACAAGCAAGAGTACTTTGAGACAAAAGAAATTCAAACAACCATTCGGAAGGGATTTCACGACCTCTTAGCGGGAGAAGTGAAAGTACCTCCACCCTTCAATCAGTGTCATGTTGTTGGACCCGTTCTCAATGAGGGTGGGTTGGACGAACTCAAACGTTCTCTAAGGAGTGAATTGCGGCGGTTTTTCAACCGCAAACCGTCACCATTGAATGTAGATGGTGATGAAGTTGACCGAAACCTGCTGAGTAAATTGGTTCATGATGTAAAGAAGCAAACTCGGCTGCCCGGTGCACCTCAAGAACGAACTGCGATTCACGTCGGTTGGCTATCTGGGAAATCACCGTCAGATTGGATGCAAGAAGCAGAGGATAACTGGCCAACTGAGACCGCCCAAGAGCATGATGTCCCTGCAACGCCATATGCACACTCCTGCTGGTCAATACTTGGAACCCTTTCACTCATGGTTGGCTCGAGCGAAGTACCACGCCTTCATGCCTCGTTAGGCCCAGTTCGGATGGTGACTCAGCGCCACACACAACGTCTTGTAAAATGGCTATTGGCCGAACATTGGATCTTCAAACAGCAATCCCATGTTCCGTTTTCGGATGCTCAATTATTCAAATTGAGAGATGAACGACTCGGATTTGCACGCCTCACCCTCGCAATGTGGCCTTTGAGAGGACCCCTTGCATCTTGGCGCAGGTCAAATCCCGACAAAGATTGGGCCAAAGCACTTGAAGAAATATTTCATACAGATGAAGGGAAAGAACTCTCCTCTGGATTGAAGAAGGCTGTATCGGATATTCATCAACGCCTTGTGATTTTAACCAGCGGTCACGAAGGTTGCCCTCTTCCAACAAATGCGTCAGAATTACTGGTTTGGTGGTCCAATGCACCGCCAGTTCATTCGGATTCATCTTGAGTTGAAGCCAATGTGAATCTTGAGTTCCCTGGCAGAAGTACTGCTCCTGCTCCGGAAAATGCGTCAGCCCGAGATGCGAACATACTGCACATAAGCACACCTAAGCCAAAACCAAATGGAATTCCGGTGATGACTCTTTTGAAATTGGTCGATTCATAACCCGTCAA
>JABJFP010000099.1 GCA_018662715.1 Methanobacteriota archaeon
AGGATGGAATTATCCATCCAAAACAAACTCGCTTAGCCGGGGTGGTTGAATGATTACAGAAGCTACACTTATTGCAGACCTTACGCTCTTTTTACTCGCTATCTTCCTTGGATTTGAATTGATTACAAAAGTTCCTGCAACGCTCCACACACCATTAATGAGCGGGGCTAATGCAATTTCAGGAATCAGTGTGGTTGGGGCATTATTTGCTGCCAATGTAGCCTTTGAGCAAGGTGATACTCGTGTTTCAGGACTCTTAGCATTCGTGGCCATTGTTCTGGCAATGATCAACGTCGTTGGTGGATTTGCCGTGACCAATAGGATGCTCAATATGATCGCCGGAAAGAAAAGGAGGGCTTGAAATGGAAGAATGGATTCCTATTGGCTATCTTCTGTCTGCTGCTCTCTTTATCTTCGGATTAAAGAAACTTGGACACCCAAGAACGGCTCCTCGAGGTAACCAATACGGTGCCCTAGGTATGCTCGTTGCTGTGATTACTACAGTCATCAAGATGGAAGCCGCCGGAGATGCAAAATGGACGCTCATCATTGCCGGTCTTGTCGTTGGTTCCGTAATCGGAATCATCATGGCTATTCGTGTTGAAATGACAGGAATGCCTGAACTCGTTGCACTGTTCAACGGATTTGGCGGAGCAGCATCAGCATTGGTTGCTTTGTCAGAATCATGGAAGTATATTGAGGACACTACGCTAACCGTACCCAGTGGTCTTGAGATTCAAGTCATTATGATCGCTGCTGGCCTTTCAGCTCTTGTTGGATGGATGACACTCACAGGTTCAATTCTTGCAATGTTCAAACTCAAAGGTGGAATTTCTGTCTTTGGGAAGTGGTTCAAAACACCAACATGGGGCCCAACATGGCTCAATCCGGTCAAAGTATTGTTAGTGCTCTCTGTTTTTGCACTCATTTACCTCAGTATTGATGACCCACGAAATACAGACTACCTTTGGGCCATTATCGCCATATCCTGTATCCTCGGAATTGTGTTGGTTCTTCCGATCGGTGGCGCAGATATGCCTGTTGTTGTATCTCTGCTCAACTCACTCTCTGGTATTGCAGCTGCCTTTACCGGCTTCATTGTAGGAAACTCGGTTCTTATCGTGGCCGGATCTCTAGTAGGCGCCTCGGGGTTGATCTTGACCTTCATCATGTGCAAAGCAATGAATCGTACGTTACCTGATGTTCTCTTCAAGTCCTTTGGTGGAAGCGGAGAAAAGGCTGAATTAACCCGAACGAAAGTCGGCTCAGACGCTGATGAAGTCGCAATGATGGTAGATGGCGCTCAGAAAGTCATCATCGTACCTGGTTACGGAATGGCTGTATCACAATGCCAGCACCAAGTGAAAGAATTCGCTGACCTTATCGCTGAGAAATTCGGCACAGAGGTCAAGTACGCAATTCACCCAGTTGCAGGCCGCATGCCTGGACACATGAACGTCCTTCTAGCAGAAGCCAATGTCCCATACGAGCAACTTATCGAGATGGATGAAATCAATTCAGAATTCCCTGATTGTGATGTAGCCGTCATTATTGGAGCAAACGATACCACCAACCCCGCTGCACGAAGTGGAGAAGGGCCGTTGGCTGGTATGCCTATTATTGATGCAGATGCAGCGCGTACGGTTGTCATCATCAAGCGCTCATTGTCCGTTGGATATGCAGGCGTTGACAACGACCTCTTTTACATGGACAAAACCATGATGCTCTTCGGCGATGGAAAGGCCATGATGACCGGTCTCAACAACGCCATCAAGGATATCTGAACCCTTCTTTGGCTTACGGTTAGGAAGCAACATTCAAAGAGCGGGGCCGAGTGGAAAAAACAGGTGAGTACATGCAACGACCGGTGCGCAACTTCTCCATCATGGTAATTATGGCTCTCATGCTTGCCGCACCTGTCCTCGGCAACCCCAACGGACCTCCGTGGGAAAACGGTGACGGAATCATTGTTGAAACCGGTTGTACATGCCACGGAGGCGGAGCCCCATCAACTGAAGTTGTGGTTTCCATCTCCGGAGTCCCTCGTGCTTACAACCTAAGTCAAACATACGAATTTACCATCAATCTTCAGCACGCATCCAATGAATTAGGTGGATTTGTCCTTTACGATTACAATGCTGGAACGCTCACTGCGGGAGAAGGCAGCCAACAGGATCCAGATGAACCAGGTGCACTTTCTCAAGCAGAGCCTGGAAACGACTGGGTCGTAACTTGGACTGCTCCTGCCGAAGATATCGGCTCTGTCAACTTCCAACTTGTCGGTAACGCAGTCAATGGAAACGGGAATTTTGATGAAGGAGACAAATGGAACATTCTTTCGTTTATCATTAGCGAACCAAGTGCAGCACCAGTAGCAACGAACGAGGATGTAGCGCTCCGAACCATTAGCGTCGGAGATTATGATGCACTATTTGTTGCTGAAGAAAACCCTGAAGCCATCGAAGCAGAACGACAGGAAGGTATTGCAGATGAATTCTTCACTAACGGAAACCTCTACTATTGGACTACACTATCCTTGATCATCATTGCAGCAGTCATTCAAGGAGAATTCTACGAACGTAAATTCTCTGGCGGACCACCCCACCTTGACCGCAGCCTAGCAGTCCCTCAAGGAGTTCGTCGGGGAGCACTAGCTGCTGGCCTTGGCTTGCTCTTCGCTTATCTCGTTGATAATTCAGAACCATGGGGCTATTCACTCGTTGTTGGAATGCTCACGCTTTGGGCCATCTTTGGTGTGTACAGGACAATTGCTCAATCTCGAGCACCCAAGCAATATACGGACCTTGTATGAGTTGGAACAATGTCCATTCTCCTTGAATCGGACGCAAATACACCAGTACAATCACATTTTGATGAACTAACGTTTCGTACAACAATCGTTTTTTTGAGCGTCGTGCTCCTCTCGTTTGGATGGTTATTGATTATTGACAGTGTCCTTGCAGGATTGCTCAATCATCTGCAACCATGCCCAGATGCCTGTTTAAATGTCTATGAACCTGCTGAATGGAGTGTAGTACGTTGGCTCACTGCAATTATTCTCGGAATTTTGAGCGCATTGCCCCTATCGGTACATCATTTCCTACAATTTGCTAAACCTGGGCTTCTCCCGGGTGAATTTCGTGCACTTCGAAGGTGGACATTGGGAGGAACCTTCGGCCTCACCCTACTTTCGGCGGGAATGTTGGGATGGCTGTTTCCATGGGCGTATGATGCAGGTCATCAGCATCATCTCTCTGTGAATCTGGTCGCACAATACAATGCCGTAGATATTTTGCTCTATGCGGTATTGAGTGTTTGGATGCTCATGATTTTCACCTTTACATGGATGTCACTGATCTTTTTGGGTAAAGGCGGTATGCTCAATGAACAAACTGCAGGGTTTTGGCGATGGCGAATTTATGGCTTTGGAACGGTACTGCTATTGCTTTCAGTACCCGAGAGGAGTACTGGATTCGGATTGCTATTGCTCCTCATCTACTGGTTTAGTTCAGAAACCATCGGTTCAAGATGGTTCACATTGATTCCCAATCACTTTGGAATTTCCAAAACTCGTTTGGACCATGAAGGGAGAAAACGCCGAATACTTATTGCGGATTGCTCGTGTTTGGGAGCGAATGCACATTATGGAACACAACCCATTGAGGGATACAGCATGATGAGATTCTCGGGAATTTGTGCATCTAAATCCGATAGAAATCGTCTGATGGAACATGTTCTCAACAACAACATTTCTGACGTGGTCATCACAGGTTGTGACGGTTCACCATGCCCCAAAAGATTGAGAGAAAATTTCACTCAACTCGGTACGTCACTCCGTGGCTTTGACCTCATGGGTTTACAGAACCATCGTCCCGGATTGCCCAAGAGACCTCAATTGGACCTTGATGTGAGTCTTGTTGCTCTAAACAATCCGTTTCCAGAGCACGGAATGCCCCAACGACTAATCCATCTCATGAACGAAAAGTCACTCATACCAGACGAAATTTTGCTGTGTGAAGATGGACCATTAGGTTGGTCGACATTTCAACGAGATGAAATGCTCCTGATTCGTATTGGTCGTGAATCAAGTCAATGGACCCCCATAGCCAACCTCATCTCGGACCCTGCTTAACCGCTACAGCCCCACTCACCATCAACGAACGTTGAAACATAAGTTCCCCATGGGATATCCATGCAGCGATTGCTCACACTCCTCGCTGCTCTTGCGTTTATCTCGGTTGGCGGATGGAGTTTCCTCAATCAAGAAATTGTTGACACGTGGATCCTTGAAAGAAATTTTATTGAAACGCATGATACTGATGACCTCGTTGGTCTACAAACTAACGAAACATGGTTGGTTCTCATCGTGGATTTTGAATCAAACCCATCAAATGGAGTTTGGGGGGCAGACGAAGCACGCAGTTTGTTGGCCAATCGCGCCTCTGATTACTTCTATCAGGTGTCGGGAAATTTGACGAACGTGAACCTCACTGTTTACCCAGAGGTCATACGGGCAAGTAACGATTTGGCCTACTACGGAGGGGATACATCAAACCGTGATGTAGACGCAGATGGAACATTCATGCCCGAGGAACTTGCTCGGGAAGCGGTTGAAGGAATATCAACACCAGTTGACTGGGACCCATTTGACCTCGATGGTGATGGAACAATTGACAGACTCCTCATCTTACACACTTCAAAGGGACAGGAAGAAAACCCTGGAGTAAAGAATCGGATTTGGAGCCATTTCACTCATTTCGACTCACCCATAAATGTTGCAGAAGGTCATACTGTTGAGCATTATACCATGGCAAGCCTACAAACAGGAACGAGTGGAATCGGGACCATAATGCATGAAATGATGCACCAAATGGGGGCTGTTGACCTTTATCCAGTACATGATGATTCATCATTCCAAACCTGGAAG